>NZ_BCBT01000030.1:0-70083 GCF_001320965.1 Pseudomonas sp. NBRC 111143
TAGCCATCCATTTCCGGCTGATGGGCAACGTGTTCGGAGTTTTCCTAGAAAATTGCCTACCCTGTGCTTTGCTAGCCTTGACAGTGCCCTAGTTGAGTGGGTGCTGATACATTCATGACTGTTGATCAACCATCTATTGAGTCGCTATGTTTGATTGGGAAAGCCTCCGATATTTTATCGCTTTCGTTCGAGAAGGATCATTGGCAGCAGCAGCTCGGTCTTTAGGTGTCGAGCATGCCACGGTTGCAAGAAGGATCTCTGCCCTCGAAACCGCATTGAACATGAAGCTTGTCGACCGGAGAGCGCGCATGTACGCACTCACCGAGGACGGCCTCCGAGTGGGCGAGTATGCAGCGCTGATGGAGTCGGCATCGTTCGCGCTGGAACGCTTTGTCGATGGCGAGGAGTGTCGAGTGGAAGGTGAGGTCGTTTTATCAGCGCCTCCTGCCTACCTAGGCACTCTGGTCGCTCGCAGATTGGGGGAGCTACGTGAGCGTCATCCTCGACTTCAGATCAGGTTGGTGGGCGCAAAATCGACCGCGTCCTTGGCGAGAAAAGAAACGGATATCGCGATCACCTTCACTCGACCGGAAGAGCGGAGTGTTGTTGCCAAAAACTTGGGAACATTGTGCTTTTACGCTTGTGCGAGCGAGGCCTACTTGGCGAAGCGATCTCCTGAATACTTCGAGTTCATTGGCTATGATCGAAGCATGGTGGCGTCAGCACAGCAGAGATGGCTTATGGATCATCTCGATGGCCGGGAGCTTTCGGTGACCAGCAACGACTTGCGGATCCAGGCACTCGCAGCAGTTGGGGGAGCGGGAGTGGTTTACCTGCCGGACTTCTTGGTTGCCGAGTATGGGCTTGTGAGAGCTGACAAGGATATCCCTGCCCTTGAGCTTCCAATTTGGCTCGCATTCCACGAGGACTTGCGAAACTCAGTGAAGATCAGAGTGGTACTCGACTTCCTCATTGAAGGCTTGGGAAAAACCACATCAATGTGAATTTTTTCACACCCCGTTTGCGCCTCCTGCGAATGGGCGTCCATCAGTCCTCTGATTAATCTGGCCCGCAACCAGTTACCAGAGAGACCTCGCTCATGAACAGCACGACACCCCAACAGGGGACACTCGCTGTGTATCGAACAGCATGGATCGTCACCGCGATTTTTATCCTCTCCAACGCCGCTACTCCGCTCTACAGCATCTGGCAGCAGGCCTTAGGCTTTACGTCTGGAACCCTGGCCGTGATTTTCGCTTGCTACATCATCGGACTGCTGTTCACTCTGACGGTGGCAGGACAGCTATCCGACCACTACGGACGCAAAGCTCTGCTGCTGCCCTGCATCGGCTTGGCAATCATCGGCGCTATCCTGTTCCACCAGGCCGAAAGCATTGGTGCCCTCATGGCGGCTCGCTTCCTCACCGGTATATCTGTTGGATTGGTGGTATCCGGAGGTATGGCCAATGTCGTTGAGCACGCTCAACCGCACCGAAAGCACTTTGCTTCGTTGATGGCGTCTGTGGCGATGGTTACCGGTGCAGGTGCAGGGCCGTTACTGGCTGGCATCGTCGCGCAGTATTTCGCCACTCCCATTCACACGGTCTTTGAGATTGAGATCGCTCTTCTTTGCCTGGCGTTTTTTGCTCTTTTAGGCCAAAAAAACCGCAAGCTGGGGGTTGGTTCGTTCAAGCTGCGCTTACCAACCGTTCCGAAAGAGAGCGTAGGTATCGTGCTGCTGGGCATCGCTTTCTTTGGGCCCGGCCTCACATCTACTTCGTTCATCCTTTCCTTGGGCCCGAAGCTGATCGCCACGTTCATGGGAATGAGCAGTCCGTTGATTACCGGCTGCATGGCATTCTTCATGTTCATTGTCGCGGTAGGTGTCCAGTTCGCAGCCAAACGATTTGGCCATCGCACGATCTTCACCTTTAGCGGGGCGGCCACGATTGCGTCGATGAGTAGCGTCTGGATCGCCATGGAAATGAACTCTGTGTCCTGGCTGATTGCTTCAGCCCTCTTCGCCGGAGCAGGACAAGGGCTAGGCCAATTGGGTGGCCTCACACTTATCGCAGACAATGTCCGCAGCGAGCGGAGGGCTGAAGCCAATGCGATTTTCAATATGGGTGGGTACATTCCAGCTGGAACAATTCCAGTGGTCACCGGCTACTTGATCGACTTCTTCGGATTGTCCACGGGTATCACGACATTGGTAGCCATCATCGGATCCTTGGGATGCTTGGCCCTTATCCATGTCCACTGGCGAAGCCACACTAGCACCGGGCAGCTTGAGATAGAGCCTAATAAATGTCGTGGCAAGTAGAGCAAGCGTCGAGATATTTGGATTCCATCAAGGTCTGGAAGGATATGACCAGTCGCGTGGAAATTGAGTTGCAGACCCCGGTCACGCTTGCAGTACTTACGGGCAGCATGCCGTACCCGAGGGCGGATGGCTGAGCCGGGCGTGGGGGAATCTGTGCCTTTGGTTGCGTGGCTTCTTGAGGTGATGCTAGCGGCATGCTGACGCCGCAACCATGTGTGCTTCCGCTCACAGTCGTCGACACTTGATTTGACGTAACCCTGTCAGGCAACTAGCTTTCCATGCCTACTTCCTCCGATGCGCTGCGTCTGGGCGATAACACTGACAAGGACTGTTGCGTCATGACCATTTCCCTCAAGCACGGGCTTGCGGCATTGCTCTGCTGCGGTGCAGTTACTGCACAAGCCGAACCTTCCTCGGTCGGCGACTACTGGCTCATCCACCAGCAAGGCGGCATGTACAAGAACGAAGCCTTCGTCGTCGATGGCGAGCCTGCCAATATCTTCCAGCGCCCGGGCGGTATCCGTTCGCTTGGGGTATTCAGGCTTTACGAAGAGGGCGCCAAGCCGACCATGACCGCCTATGACGTCGAGGTCGATTGCGCCAAGAATCGTGTGCGCCTCAAGGGTGCGCAGAACGTCGACAAGTTCTACAACGATATCCGGCCGGTGAAGGTCTCCACTCAGTGGCAGAAGAAGCCCGAGACGTGGTTGGCGCAGAGCCGTGACTTTCTTTGCCAGCCAAGCCAGCGCCAGGCCAAGTTCATGATTCCGATGGGCAAGATGCTGCCCACCCAGATGGTGGCGACCGCTCCAGGCCTGTTCCAGTTGCGTAACCGAGAGCATGGCAGGGACCTCATCCTGAAGATGGTCGATCAGGCCTTCGACCAGATGCCCGCCCGGAATGCACCTGCCAAGGAGGTGGTGCGATGAAAACACTGCTCTCGCTGACGATCGCCGCACTGCTGCTCGTCGGCTGCTCTGCCATTCCGACCCTGCCCGAAGCCCAGGCCCGCAGTTACTGGAAGAACCGCCCGGTGGCCCAGGCAGTCGATCACTTCGGTACACCCAGCGAGATCGCGCTGGCACCGGAGAAGGACTGGGTGGTGCTGATCTATCGCCGCGACACCTCTTATGTGTCGCGTGAAGCGCTGGGTACCTACACCGGTCCGCAGAACGGCCAACTGGTGCATACCGAGTATTGGGGCGATGTGGTCAACTCGGCCAGCTGTGAAATCCGCGTGGCGGTCAATCGGGCCAGGCAGGTGGATTACCTGCTGACTCGGGGTCGCTGTGGTGGCATCAAGCTCACCCCCAGCGCCTGAGCAAGCTGGCTCGGGGCGCTCAGACCTGCTGCCTGAGCCGTTTCAACTGCTTCCTGGAACAAGCTCGATGAGAAATTCCCTGCCAGCTTCATCAGGCTGGCAGGGAATGGCCCCATCAGGCGGCCCGCTGCTCGCCCTTGAGCAACTTTTTCTGGGTTTCCATGGTTTGCCCGAGCTGTTCCAGCATATCTTTGCCAAGGAGTTTTTTGGCGGTCGGGAAGAGCTCGCCTTCTTCTTCCTCGATGTGATGCTCCAGCAGCTCTTTCATGACCTTGACCCGACCGGCAAACTCAACGGTGCCGGTGTCAGTGCCGAGAAGGTCAGGGATGACGAGGGAGTCGACAGTGCGGTGCTCCTCCTTGGCCTCGTAGTACATCTTCGCTTCTTCCTTGCCCCCGGCTTCCTTGATGGCCGGGTAGAGGATTTCCTCCTCGAGCGCCGTGTGAATCTGCAATTCCTGCTCGATTCTCTGCAGTAGCTCGGCACGTTTTTTCACGGCTCGCTCTGTGGTGGCGGACAGTTCTTCAAGAAGCTTCTTCACCAGCTTGTGATCCTGAATCAGCAAATCGATAGCGTTCATGGCGTTACCTCATCACGGGTTGAGAATACAAAACTTGCCTGGGGTTGAGTCACGGCGAAGCGGCGGGGTTCAACGTTCACGATGGGTGGCATCATCGATCCGGGCACAGATCAGCGATGACCAGCGCTCCCCGATTAACAGCCAGATGGATAAGGTCTTGTGATGGGTTGCCAAGTAGAAGGAATTTAGGCGTGGCGTGGAAATCATATGTCATGCGAGAGACATTGAATGCGCCAGATCCTTTCACCCACCCTCAACTGAACAAGAACAAAAGGGGGCTTACATGAGTTGTCTAATCTGCGCGGGTCAGGCTGAGTCCGTCGAATGCATCAGCGGCTGGGAAGAGCGGCGATGCTCCCGATGTGGTTGTTATCGGATGTCCCATTCACTCATTCTGATAATGATGGAAGAGGGGCAGATTTTCGATGCCGAACGTATGCGCGAGTGGTTGATGTCCCATCGCGACAGGATGCCCGTTCCCAGCATCGATCATGCCCAGGCGATATGGGTGCTTTAATCGGTTGGAATGATCGAGATCTTGCCGTTTCGCTCCACGATGGCAAATTTCACCTGCTCGATGTTTTCGATACCCTGGCTATCCCGCGCCGACTCAAGAATGTCGTCTTCCGTGAGGCGCGCGCGGCGCATTCGGTGATGCAGAAAGCGCCCGTTTTCGACGACCAGGGTAGCGTGCCCATCCAGAAGCCGCGCCAAGGGCTTGGAGTTGAGCTTCGCCAACGACAGCCCTACGTCGAGGACGATCAGCGTAGCAATCACCAGCATGGCGTTGGTGAACGAAAAATCCTCACCCAGCAGCGCCTGTTGAGTCGCCTCCCCAATAATCAGCAGCAAGACGAAGTCGAAGGTGGTCAGGTCGGCCAGAGAGCGTCGTCCGGCTACGCGGAATACCAGCATAAGGGCCAGGTACATCCCAGCTGCGCGGAGGATCGAATCCATGACGCACTCCTATGGGTAGAGGAATGTGGAGAAGTGGACAGCGCTTCGGGGGCCTGCCCTGACGACGCCCTCAAGGGTACCCACGTGATCATTTCGAAGCGTCAGGTACAAGGTGGCCACGCCGTCTTTGCGGGTACCCAGTTGCAGTAACAGGGCAGGGCCGTGCGACATCGAACGTTGCGGTTCCGGCTGCATCGTCTCGATACTGGCTGCGCGAAGTAAAGAGCCCTCGAGCTCTATCTCCACCGGCTGCCCAGGCTCGCCTCGAACAGTGATGTAGAGGTTGTCGGTCGTACCACTGCGACTGAGGCGCTGATACTCGACTTTGACACGACCATCCGGGCTGACCACCTCAGCATCGCTGAGCGGGCCGTTGCCGAACAGCCCTGCCAAGGCCAGCAGGACGATGATGACGAGTACATACCAGCCAACGCGCTCGAAGCGCCAGACGCGTTGCTGCATCGACATGTCTTCTTGAACAGGATTGCGTCTGGACGCCCATTCGTCTTCCGGCATGATCCCTTGCCCTCAGGCGCGCTCGCCGCGAAGCCAGCGTTGGTGATAGTGAGCAAGCCGCGTCAGCCCGAACAACGCTCCCTGGCGCATGACCTCAGACCGCTCACCGAAGAAACGTTGGGTACGGGTAAATACGGCTGTGGGCTCCCCGGCAAAAGCCCAGGCAAAGCACAGGGTGCCCGGTGGCACACCAGACTCAGGCGCGGGCCCCGCGACGCCGGTGGTTGCGATCGCAACATTGGCGTCGCTGTCTCTCAACGCCCCCAGCGCCATTTCCCAGGCTACTGGTTCGCTGGTCAGGCCGTAGCGTTCGATGGTTTCGGCGCTGACGCCAAGCAAGCGTTTCTTGGCGCTGGGGGAGTAGACCACATAGCCACTTTCCAGCACCTCCCCGGTGCCTGGCACCGCCGCCAGAAGCGCGACCATGCAGCCTGCCGTGCACGACTCTGCGGTCGTCAGGATCAACTTGTTGTCTTTGAGATAGCTGAGGGCAGTCAATACGGGTTCGCTTGCCATAAGACATCGACTCGCTTGTTGTTGTGCGGTGGACGCAATCAAGCGGTGATTGGTTCAGCGCAATCGGTGTCCACGGCGCAAAAACCAGCACGTGAGGAGGGGTAGCACAACGCTGATTCCATCCCGAAAATCAGGAAGTAGGCTCGCCTTCGGCGAGCCTCTTTTTCGTCAGAGGATCGGTTTCCCGCCGGTAACGGCGTACCGTGAACCACTGATGTAGCTCGCCTCGTCGGAGCCGAGCAGCACGTAGATTGGAGCGACCTCCACCGGCTGTCCTGGCCGCCCCATGGGGTAGCTGGAGCCGAAGTTTCTTACGGCCTCGTCGGGCATGGTAGCCGGGATCAAAGGCGTCCAGATGGGGCCGGGCGCAACGCTGTTGACTCGAATCCCTTTCTTCCCTAGTAGCTGAGCCAACCCAGCCGTGAAGTTGGCAATGGCGCCCTTGGTCGTGGCGTAGGCCAGCAAACTGGGGGATGGGTCGTCGGAGTTGACCGAGCTCGTGTTGATGATCGAGCTGCCCTTGGGCATGGAGGGTAATGCTGCTTTGCAGATCCTGAAGATAGCAGTGATGTTGGTATCGAAGGTTTTCACCCATTCCTCATCGCTGATCTCCTCCAGGGTTTCATGGGCCATCTGGAAGGCGGCGTTGTTGACCAGGATGTCGATACGCCCGAACTGTTTGACGGTCTTCTCGACGATGTCATGGCAGTGCTGTTTCTGCGCCAAGTCTCCAGGGAGCAGAAGACATTTTCGACCTGCTGCTTCGACCCAGCGCGCAGTGTCCTGCGCATCTTCATGTTCGTTGAGGTAAGCGATGGCGACGTCCGCACCCTCGCGTGCATAGGCGATGGCGACTGCCCGCCCGATGCCACTGTCAGCACCGGTGATGAGCGCAATCTTGCCTTCCAGGCGGTTGTGGCCGATATAAGACTGCTCACCACAATCTGGATAGGGCTCCATCTTGCGTTGTGAGCCGGGGACGCTTTGCGGTTGCGAAGGAAAGGGCGGAGTAGGGAAGTCTCGCATGGTAAAAGCTCCTGCGGTTGTGCCACGGATTTTTTAAGGCTGATCGTGTCAGCGCTCCTTGCCTTGTTGGGTGTGCTGAGAAAAGGCTCAACCGACCAGCATCTTGATCAGCTGCTCATTGAATGCCGGGATATCGTCCGGCTGGCGGCTGGTGATCAGGTTGCCATCCACCACTACTTTTTCATCAACCCAGTCACCGCCCGCATTGCGAATATCATCCTGCAGCGTCTTGTAGCTGGTCATCCGCTTGCCTTGGACCAGGCCGGTCGACACCAGCAGCCAGGCGCCATGACAGATGACCGCCAATGGCTTGTTTGCAGAGTCGTGGCTTTTCACCAGCTTCTGGGCGCCGGGTATCAGTCGGATGGTGTCGGAATTCTGCACGCCGCCCGGCAGCACGATGGCGTCATAGAGATCCAGGTGGGCACTGTCGAACGTTGCATCCACGGCAAACTCGTCTGCCGGCTTGTCATGGTTCCAGCCGCGTACAGTTCCCTCCTTGTCACTCAGGATGTCGACCACGGCGCCAGTTTTTTCCAGGGCGTCACGCGGGCCGGTGAGCTCTATCTGTTCAAACCCGTCAGTGACCAGGAAAGCCACGCGTTTGCCGCTCAGTTGCGCATTCATTGTGAATTCTCCGTTTACGATGGACCTGAAAGGGAAGGCCATTCCATCACCCGCGAAGTTCAAAGACGATGCTTCGAATCGCGTCAAGCTGACCAATGGGCAGCAATTGAAAAAAATTGCAGGCGTGATTGCTGGCGTGGCGTTGTATTTTGCCGCCTGGCGTTTCCTTTGAATTTTTCTCGTCCTTCGTCCCTCACAGGCACATGAGTAATATTGCCGGGAGGCTTTGCTATGCAACCAAAAACCGAAGGTCTTGAAGAGCACGGCCCAAGTGGTGTGCCGTTCATCAACGATCCAGAAAAACCGACTTCACCGCCTTTGAATGACGCTGACGCCACTGGTGCTGCAGAGGCTGAGGAAGACCTCGACGACGATGGCCAATCTCTCTGAAGAGCGCCAGGGCGAGTTCTCGCCCTGGCACCTTCAACATTGGCCAGCGGCCTTAGCTGTTGCGACCGCCACCGTGGCTGTTTTGTCCGCCCTTGCGGCCAGCCTCCGAGGCGCGTTCACGGTCGTTGGCAAAGTTGCCGCCCGAGGATTGGCCACCCTTGCGCCCCGCCTCGGACGCTTTCTCTCGGTCGTTGGCAAAATTGCCAGGGTTGTTCTGTGCAGTGCCGCCTTGATGCCCGCGATTGGTTTGGTTGTTAGCCATGATCTTTCACCTCATGTCAGTCACACAGGAAAGTCTGTGTTCAACTTCGACCGCTAGCCTGGAGGCAATCACTCCCACAAATTCGCATTCACCGGACGAAACGCGTGAAGTATTAGGCGCTTTATTTCATGTGTCCTAGAGCCTGCGCCGCAAGTAGCCTGAATCGCCACTTATCAGCCCTCTGGCATTGTTTCCACCAAAGGTGGTTGCTCAAAGAAATGCCTGCAATACCAGCCAATCGGCTGAACGCGGGCTGCTGGGACGGGGTCAACACCTTGCGATGGAGTGAGGAGGGTGAGCGGTGGAAATCAATGCATTATTGACCGAGCTGCTGAATGCTCGCGGCCCTGGCGGCCAGGAAGATGAGGTAAGGGCCATCTGTCAGCGCGAATTGGCTTCTTTCTGCGACGATGCGCATATTGACGGGGCTGGCAATGTCGTGGGCGTGGTTCGAGCGGGGCATTCCTGTAATCCAGAAGACGCCATCAGGGTCATGGCACACCTTGATGAGATCGCAATGATCGTCAAGAACGTCCGCGAGAATGGAACGCTGGAAGTTTTGGCCCTGGGTGGTGCTCAGCCGATCAGCTTCGCTGTCTGCCCAGTCGATATCCTTGGCGATGAACAAAACCTGCCCGGTGTTCTGTCCTATGGCTCGATGCACAACAGCGGTCGGACTTCCAATGGGCGAGATGTGCTCGCAGGCAATGTTCAGTGGAAGGATGTGTACGTGGTCACGCGCATGTCGAAGCGCGAGCTGCAAGGCGCCGGCGTGCGCCCCGGCACCCGCGTGGTGCTCAGTCAGCACTGGCGCAAACCGTTCACTGTCCATGACTGTGTGGCTGCCCATTTTCTTGATGACCGTGCACCGCTCACTGCGGTGATCGAGTGCGCCCGTTTGCTGCGAGCAAGGCGTGAGGAGTTGCACCAGGATGTGTGGTTCGTCTTGACCACGCTGGAAGAGGAATCCAATGCTGGTGCGCTCTACGCGGCAGCCAGGTTACCGGGAGAGACCACCATTGCAGTCGAGGTCGGGCCGGTGCTTGAAGAATATGGAACGGAGCTGACGGCCAACCCGATCATCAATACCGGCGATCAGAAGGGATACTACAGCCGCACCGTGGTGCAGGCGCTGATGACCGCTGCTCGGCGGGCAGGGTACATTCCCCAAACCGCATTGCTGGTAGATTTTGCATCCGATGCCAGCGCGGTGTTGAGTACAGGTATTGATGCCAGGGCTGGCTGCATCGCGATACCGACCGAAAATACCCATGGTTTCGAGATGGCCCTGCTGGAAGGAATCTCGGCCTGTGCCGTCACGCTCGTCGAATATCTGATAGATCCGCATCCTGACAAGCGATCCGACGCCTCATCCACAAGATGAGCGCCGCCCCGGATAGCTGAACCGCAACCCGCGCATGAGCGCGGGTCTCGGGCAGGGTCTATTTTTTACTCGGCAGTACTGAGCTGAACACTTGCTTGGCAGTCTGGACGATGACACCACCCTGATTCGGATCGCCATGAAGCAACGCACTGGCGAACTTCTTCGCTTGCTCAAGCTTGATGTGGGGTGGCAACGGCGGGACGTCCGGGTCGGTCTTGAACTCGATCAACACCGGTCGGTCGGCTGCCAGGGCGCGCTCCCAGGCGCTGGCAATGTCTTCTTCACGCTCCACATAGATGCCTTGCAGGCCAATGGAAATGGCGAACAGGTGATAGGGCACGTCCGGGATCGATTGCGAGGCCTCGAATTTGGGGTCACCTTCCATGACCCGTTGTTCCCAGGTCACCTGGTTGAGGTCTTCGTTGTTGAACACCGCGCAGATCCACTGCGGGTTGTCCCACTGGCGCCAGTACTTGGCCACGGTGATGAGCTCGGCCAGGTTGTTCATCTGCATCGCACCGTCACCCACCAACGCCACCACCGCGCGCTGAGGGTGGGCGAACTTCGCCGCGATGGCGTAAGGTACCGCCGCGCCCATGCTGGCAAGGCCGCCGGATAATGAGCATTGCATCCCTTGGCGGATCTTCAGGTCGCGGGCGAACCAGTTGGCGCACGACCCAGAGTCGCTGGTGACGATGGCGTGGTCCGGAAGGCGCGGGGAGAGTTCGCACACCACGCGTTGCGGGTTGATCGGGTCGGCCTTGGCCTGCGCGCGCTTTTCCAGGGTCTTGTCCCACTGTGTGCGCCAGCGTTCGACCTTGCCGCGCCAGCGCCGCTCGCTTTTGTGCTGCAGCAAGGGCAGCAACGCTTGCAGGGTTTCGCTGGCATCGCCGACCAGGTTGACTTCCATTGGATAGCGCAGGCTGAGCATGTCCGGTTGCAGGTCGATCTGCACGCCACGGGCCTGACCTTCCTTGGGCAGGAACTCGGCATATGGAAAGCCTGAGCCGATCATCAGCAAGGTGTCGCACTCGTTCATCAACTGGTAGCTCGGTTCCGTACCGAGCAGGCCGATGGCACCGGTGACCCAGGGCAGATCGTCAGGCAGCACGGCCTTGCCCAGCAGTGCCTTGGCCACGCCGGCGCCGAGCTTTTCGGCGACGGCGATGACCTGCTCGGTGGCCTGCAAGGCGCCGGCACCGACCAGGATCGCCACCTTTTTCCCGGCATTGAGCACCTCGGCCGCCAGCTGCAGGTCAGCGTCGAACGGCACGACCTTGGGCTTGCTGTAGCCGATGCCCGAATGCACCGTGCCGTGTGCCCTCGCCGGCTCCTGATAGGGCAGGTCCTGTAAGTCATTGGGCAGGATGATGGCGGTGACCCGACGTTCGCCGACGGCGGTACGCACTGCACGATCGAGCAGGTGCCGCACTTGCTCCGGGGTCGAGGCCTGCTGTACGAAGGCTCCGGCCACATCCTTGAACATCGACAACAGGTCGAGCTCTTGCTGGTAATGCCCGCCTAGCGCCGCACGCGCTTGCTGGCCAACGATGGCCAGTACCGGTTGGTGATCCATTCGTGCATCGTAGAGGCCGGTCAGCAGGTGCGAGGCGCCGGGTCCGGAGGTGGCGATGCACACACCGAGCTCGCCGGTGAACTTGGCGTGAGCGCTGGCCATGAATGCGGCCATCTCTTCATGGCGAGCCTGGATGAATTCAATCTTCCCGTTGGCTCGGCTCAATGCACCAAATACGCCATTGATGCCGTCCCCCGGGTAGCCGAAGATGCGTCGAACGCCCCACTGGTACAAGCGCTCGACCAGGAAGTCGCCTACCGTCGTTGTCATCGTCTTCTCCCTATCTGTGATCGATAGGGTCTGGACTGGGCCGCGGAGGGTAAAGTTTCAACAGGTTGTAGGTGGTCAGCCCATAGGAACCTCGGCACGGGTATGGCTTCTCAAGGACATTACCAGCCTGATCAGGATGCCTTCATGATTGCCATCGACAGTAGCGCCCAGCCCATCCAGGCCTTGCGATTCGAGGACGACGGCGCGACACCCAATAGCCGTTTCCCCGTGTTGCTCTACCGGCTGCAACTTGCGCCTGCGCATGACAACGCCAGCGCGTTCGAGTCCTTGTTCGCCGCTCATCAGTGGACCCCGCTGTGGCGGGCCCGGATTTTCGACTACCACCATTTCCACCCCAATGCACACGAGGTGCTCGGCGTTGCCTGCGGCCATGCTCGGCTCATGCTGGGCGGCGCAGCGGGTCAGGCGCTGACGGTCAAGGCGGGTGATGTTCTGGTTTTGCCGGCAGGGACAGGCCATCGTTGCATCTCGTCCAGCGACGAATTCCTGGTCGTGGGCGCCTATCCCCAAGGGCAGGAAGATTATGATACCCAGCGACCCGAAACCGGCGCTCACCAGCAGGCGCTGGCGCGTATTGCCCGAGTGCCGCACCCTGAGCAAGACCCGGTGACTGGCGCACATGGTGCGCTGATGAGGCTCTGGCAGTGATCAGCAGCAAACGCGTCAAAAGAACGCCTGGATTTCCGCTTGAGAGAAACCCAGGCGAGATCAGCTCGCCAACCGAACCTATGCCTCATCGAGATCGTTCACCGGCGCCGGCGTTGGGCATGGGTAATGACGAACCCGGCGAGGAACCCGATCACTGCGGCACTCAGCAACAAAGGGGTTTTGGCCTTCGGGGTTCTCCATCCGCCTTCGATACTTCGCCGACCAATCGGCGGTTCAAAGAGGTTGCCTGAAGACTTCGCTGCGCCAGGGCTACGGTTCAATCCCCAGCGCGTGAGCCATCCCGATAGCGCCGGTAACCCAGGCATCAGATAGCTGGCCAAATGCGCGAGGCGGGCGCTTGCACCGACAGTGGTGTTGGCGTGAGGTGAAATAGCGCAGGCTACCATCGCCTTTGCCACCAGCTCTGGATCGTAGATGGGCCCTGGCGGTTTGAGCGCATGGCCTGTGTAGTTGCCGCCATCGCGGAAGCCAGGGGTATCCATTACGGCTGGGTAGATGTCACAGACGTGGATGTCGGGGAATTCAGTGAGCTCGCCCCTGAGTGCCTGAGTGAGCCCGCGCAAGCCGAATTTGCTGGCTGAGTAGGCTGCGGCATAGGGTTGTGCAACCCAGCTCCCTAGCGACAAGGTGTTTATCAGCGTACCGCTGCCCTGTTTCTTGAAGTAGGGGAGCGCCACATAGGCCCCTCGAAGGTAGCCCACCAAGTCGGTCTGGATGACCTGCTCATGGGCTTCGAGCGGTGTCTCCTCGAAACTGCCCACCGCACCCACGCCCGCGTTGTTTATCCAGATGTCTATTCGGCCATGACCAAACTCGGCAGCACGTTCCGCCAAGGCGAGTACCTGATCGCTCTGGGTCATGTCGGTCGTTACGGCGACAGCATCGGTGCCGCAATCGGTGCATTCGTCCAGCGTTTCGAACAACGCCTGCTCATCTCGTGCGGCCAGAACCAGGCGCGCGCCTTTGCAGGCAAAGGCATGGGCTGCGGCGCGGCCTATGCCACTGGACGCTCCGGTGATCACCACCACCTTGCCGCGCAGCGGGCCTCTGATCGGCGAGCGAGTCAACGGGGGCGGCTCATCGGCGGGTGAAATGGGCTCGCTTATCGGCGCCGTGAAGGTCTCACTGGCTTCGATGCGCGAGAGCTGGAGGGAGGTACCGTCCACAAGATTCAAGGTCAAGTCGCTGATGGTGCCGGCCACCCGCCCAGGGAAAATGGGCTCGCCTTCAGCATCGAGACTGTCGTAGATGAATCGGTCGCCTTCCAGCCATCCGATAGCCGTCAAAAGCTCTGGGCTGAGGTAATACTTGCCGTCTTGGAAAAAGCCTGGGAACTGATGGGCGCGTTCAAGGTTTTCAACGCTGTACCGTTCACCTGGCTTC
The DNA here is from genome assembly GCF_001320965.1 of Pseudomonas sp. NBRC 111143. Taxonomy (NCBI): domain Bacteria; kingdom Pseudomonadati; phylum Pseudomonadota; class Gammaproteobacteria; order Pseudomonadales; family Pseudomonadaceae; genus Pseudomonas; species Pseudomonas sp. NBRC 111143. The sequence goes on from NZ_BCBT01000030.1 coordinate 13,822, forward strand.
ATGCCTGTCGCTTGATCAATCATGGTGCAAGCTCCCTAAAACGTGGGGGGTATTCAGGGGAAGGCTGTTAGGCGGGCAAAGTTCAGAGCAACTGGTTCAGTGGTGGTGTGATGCAGGCATGGATGACGTGACAAGCACTTCGAAGCTGGTTCCCTCGACAACCTGAGAGCATGGTGAAGGGACAGGCGCAGCACTTGGACCCCTGCGGTATGGCGCATTAAGCCGTTATGGCAACGCCAGTCGTCAATTGGGGTGAACGGAGGCAACGGAGTCAGGCTCAACCTGGAAGATTCGCTTCTCACTCCACTCGCCCTAGGACCTTCAAAATGCCCAGCTACCTGTACTTGATCAGCTATATCCTCGACAACCAGCCCGGTACTTGCGAGTTCCGCAGTGACCAGGAAGACCTGAGCCGCGAAGCTGCGCGCGAATACTTGCAGGGCCTGCACCGCAACGAAGCGTCTTCATTCACCGATGTGCAAGTGCAGCGTCTTGAGCATGACCACGAGCCCGGCACATCGCCAGGACACTACCAGCAACCCTGAGGGGTTGCCGGGATGAACGCGATAATCGAAATAAGCCAGGCAGAGCGCCGACTCGTCTCTGGCGCCTCTTGTTCGGCGCTTTGCGCTTATTGAACGACGACCTGCCTTGACGACTCCATTGCAGCAACACAGTGCATTTGGAATGCCATGATGATTCATCTGGGGTGCGCGGGCTGGAGCTTGTCCCGCCAGTACGCCGACGAGTTCCGGCTGCCGGGCAGCCACCTGCAGCGCTATGCCGCGCGGCTTGATGCCGTGGAGATCAACAGTTCGTTCTACCGTGCGCATCTACCTGCGACCTATGCCCGTTGGGCTTGCTCGGTTCCGGAACATTTTCGCTTCGCCGTCAAGCTGCCCAGGCTCATCACCCACGAGCTACGCCTGGAAGGCTGCGAGGTTGCGCTTGATGCGTTTCTTGGCCAATGCCGGCAATTGGGGGACCGCCTGGGCTGCCTGCTCGTTCAGTTGCCGCCATCGCTCGCCCATGATGCCGGGCGCGATCGGCGTTTCTTTGAAGTCCTGCGCGAACACTATGCCGGGCCGGTCGCGGTCGAGCCCAGGCACGCCAGTTGGCAAGCGGCGCAATCGATGTTGATCGACTTGCGTATTGCCCAGGTGGCGGCGAGCCCTTCACGCTTCGCTGCCGACGCGCAACCCGCTGGCTGGCCTGGATTGGTCTACTGGCGCTTGCACGGCGAGCCGCGGATCTACCACAGCGAGTATGCCCAACAGTACCTGGAGCAACTGGCTGAGCGGCTGCGGCGCAGCCAGGCTGCAGGTGCAGATACCTGGTGCATCTTCGACAACACGGCCTCCGGCGCAGCACTGGGTAACGCGCTGACGCTTGAGCGGTATCTGCGCTGATGCAAACCGGATCAAACTTTTTGGCTGCATTAGGGCTCTTCTGAGAACACATTAGACCGCGAGGAACAGCCCATGAAAGCTGACGATGGCAAGAACGGCGACAAAGTCCCACGGCCGCTCTCTTCTGAAGAAGCACAGCAAGGCGAGCGGGTGCCGGGCCCGGTGCTTGAGCGCCCGGATCGGGATACCGAGGCGGTGGACAAGATCATTACGCCCACCTCCATCAAGGAACAGGAGGAAAAGACGCGCCAGATCGAAAAGCGTCTGGCCGAGGTCGACAGGAAAGCCCGTCGCTGATTATCCGTGCAGGTGGCCGGGCGCTAAGCCCGGTTGTCGATTTTAAGGCGTGGTCCTCATGGGATAGCTGCCATGGGGAGGGTAGGCCACTGGGCAAGCGCGCCCGTATGCATGAGCGCTTGGCGAGATCTTCCGCTACCTGGGATTTGGGGTGATTGGACGCCCGCGGTCTGCTCGACACATTCGTTTTGGTTTAGATCGAACAGTGTCAGCGGGTTTGTATCACAGCGTATTGGCAGGCGGCGTTGATACCTTGTGATCGATTAATCCGGGTTCGTGACACAGGCCAGGTACTTTGCCGGCTTTAAATGGGCTCCATCGAAGCGAAGCAGCAACGCCTCGGTTCAAACGAACAGCCCATTGAAGCCCGGAGAGCCCGACCATGAACCGCAAAACCGTCTACGCCGCCTGCCTGTTCGCCGCACTGAATGTCTGCACCCTGGCTGCCCGCGCAGAAGCGGCCGACAACGTGCGCAACTACACCTACGGCACTCCGCTGGATATCAAGAAGGTGGTGTCGACCAGCCAGGATGACGCGCCGACCTGCGGACCGGTCAATGCCCGGCTGACCTACCTCGACTCGCACAATCAGACCCAAGTGATGAACTACCGTACCTTTTCCAGCAACTGCATCGGTGAAAACTGAAATCTACAACCGACTCGATCCGTCTACAGGGAGCGCAGCCATGAATTGGTAAACCCGGAACCACCAATGCCTGCCACGCAGGCGCGGGGCTCACTGCTCGTCAGCAGTGGGCCCCGTCAGCTGTGACGCCATGCGTACCAGCTCAGCCACCGAACGTGCTTTCATCTTGCGGGTGACCTTGCCGCGGTGGGCCTTCACCGTGATTTCGCTGATGTCGAGGTCCGCGGCGATGACCTTGTTCATGCAGCCAGCCACCACCCGGTTCATGATCTCCCGCTCGCGAGGGGTCAATGACGCATGGCGCATGCGAAGGTCGTGCAGGTGGTCTTCGCGCTCCAGCGCGCTGCGGCTTTTTTCCAGCGCGGCGCTGATGGCCGCGAGCAGAATGTCAGCGTCGAACGGCTTGGTCAGGAACTCCAGCGCGCCGGCCTTCATGGCGCGAACCGTGCCTGGAATATCGCCGTAGCCGGTGATGAAAATGATCGGCATGGTCGGCTGCGCGCCGGTCAGGTTGGCCTGTAAGTCCAAGCCGTTCAGGCCCGGCAGATTGATATCCAGCACCAGGCAACTGGGCACGACCTCCCGGGGGTGAGCGAGAAAGGTCTGGGCACAGGCGAACAGCCGCGGCTGCCAGTCGGCGAAGCGAATCAGCGGTTCCAGCGACTCGCGCACGGAAATATCGTCGTCCACGACATACACCACAGGCGTTGCAGTGGCCGTCACGGGGGCTGTGAGGGGGCAGGCGATCATCGGGTCAGATCCTTCAAGTCCTTGATCAACCAACCGGCAACGCGGCACTCAGTGCCTTGAGCAGTTGTGCTTCGCTAAAAGGCTTGGCCAGGCAGTCGACCACGCCGGCGCCCTGCAGGCGAGGGTCCCGGCAAGCATCGGTGTTGGCGGTGACGAGGATTACCGGCATGGCATGGCCGCAGGCTTGCAGGGCCTGGAGCAGATCCGGGCCTGACATGCCGGGCATCAGCACATCAAGGATCAGGCAGCGGATCTGCTGCAGGCCAGACGCGCTCAGCAAAGACTGGGCCGAAGCGAATGCTTCTACCGCGAACCCGAACTCTCTAAGCAGGTCGGGCAGTGACTCGCGGACCGACTCGTCGTCATCGACCACTGCTACGAGCAAGGGCCCTTTCATCCGTTTACCCCCTTGATGACACCGTCGGCTGTTGCTTCGCTGCTGGCTGTCGGCAGAGGAATGGCACAGTGAAAGGTTGCCCCCTGGCCATCATTGAGTGTGGCCCAGAGCTCCCCATTGTGGCGTTCGATGATCGAGCGGCTGATGGATAGGCCGATTCCCATCCCGGATTCCTTGGTGGTGTAGAACGTCTCAAACATGCGCTCCATGGCCTGGCGGTCGAAACCGCTGCCGTTGTCGCGTACAGCCAGGTGCACGCCATGTTGGCCGTCCAGAACCGTGGTCACCAGCAGCTGCCGTGCGGTGCCGGCCGCTTTGCGCATGGCTTCGATGGCGTTGATGATCAGGTTGAGGATCACCTGCTGCAGCTGCACGCGGTCCCCCATGACCGCTGGCAGCCCCTTGGCAAACTGCACCTGTAGCGCAATGCCGTTGCGCCGTAGCTCGCCGAGCAGCAGTGTGATGACTTCGTGCGCCGCCTCGTTTACATCGACTGCTTCGGTCATCACGCTTTGCCTGGCGAACAAGGCGCGCAGGCGCTTGATCACATCCGCAGCACGGTTGCCGTCACGAATGGTGCGCCGCGCGGTCTCCATCGCGCCATCGACGTTGGGTGGGGTGGCACCGAGCATGCGCAGGCAGGTGCTGGCGTTAGTGACAATGCCTGCCAGCGGCTGATTGACCTCATGGGCAATGGAGGCCGTGAGCGCGCCGAGGCTTGCTACCCGTGCCAGGTGGGCCATTTCCGATCGGACTTTGTCCAGCGCTTCTTCAGCCTGCTTGCGGTCTTCGATATCGGTGTTCTCGCCGTACCAGCACACCACTGCTCCGGCGTCATCACGTTGCGGCACGGCGCGGATCAGGAACCAGCGAAAGGCACCGTCGTAGCGTCTTAGCCGAGCTTCGTATTCACCTGGCGTGCCAGCCTGCATCAAGGCCACCCAGTACTGCTGCAGTCCTCCGGCGTCGTCCGGGTGCAGCGATGCGGTCCAGCCTTGGCCACGTGCCTGCTCTTGCGACATGCCGGTGTAATCGCACCAGCGCTGGTTAATGAAATTGACCTCGCCATTGGCGTCGGCGCTCCAGACGAAGCCGGGCACGGCATTGATTAGGTGGCTTAGGTCTGGTTCGTTGGGCATGACGATTCTCTGTGTTGCGGGCACCGCCGAGTGAGCGTGCACTGCGGCGGGAAATGTGCCGATAGATACCTAGGTGTCACTGCGCGACCGGTAGCTGCACCAGACCAGCAGGGACGCCAACAGCAGGCTGGCGGTGTACAGATTGAGCAGATGCTGTGATGTCCACTGGGCCTCGAGTAGCAAGCAGGCCACGCTGGGCGACAGAATTTCGCACAGTCGTCCGATGGCAAGTAACAGGTCGATGCCACTGCTTGCCAGCGCACAGAGTGGCGAGTTCCCAGAGTGAGGGCCGATGCCGGCGACTACCCGTTATGCCCTGTCAGCTTCTGTTAGCTGATTCAATCCTTCTGCGCCTGAGCGGGCCGGTTTGAGCGCCGTGGTCAGGCACAGCATCAAGACGAGCACGGCAAACAGCAGCTCGAACCCAAGGTCATGGTTGCCGGTGTAATCGCGCAGGGCGCCGAAGCAGATGGGTCCCAGTGCGGCGATCAGATAGCCGATGAACAGCATGAAAACGGTCCAGGCGCTGGCCTGCGCAGGTGTTTGCGCATGGTCCAGTGGCAGCGTCATGCCCACGGTGAAACCCATGCCCAGACCGGTAGCGACCAGCAGCACATACAGCGTCGGCGCTGCGGCAGGGGCGAAAGCCATGCCGGCAGCGCCGGCCAGGGCAAGCAAGGTCGACAGCGCCAGCACACCGCGACGGTCCTCGGGGTTACCGGGAACCACTCCGGCGACGATGCTCGCTACGGCAAACACCGCAGTGAACAGGCCGAGCAGAATGCCGGGAGGCAGGGATGTCAGCGCCCGTTCACTGGACGCCGGCGCCAGCCAGGCGAACAGCGCATAGACCACGAACTGACTGGCGCCGAAGTGCAGCGCTACCCGCCAGGCCTGCGGCTCGGCCCAGGGCAACCTGGTCGGCTGGTTGTCGAGCGGTGCGACTATCGGAGTGCTTACGCTCAAGCGCCTGCCCATCCACAGCCAGCTAAGCACCGCGCTCACGCACAGCATGCTCCAAATCCCGCTGCCTACGCGCCAGCTTTGCGCAAGCGCCGTAATGGGCGCGGTCAGGACTGCTGACAGGCTGGCCCCGACGCTCAGGCCGGCGGCGTAAATACCCATGAACAATGCCGGACGCTGGGGAAAGTGTGTTTTGATCCAGCCACCGATCAGCGCTCCGGCGATGGCGATGCCGACACTGACCAGGAAGGTGCTGAACAACAGCAGCATCGTGGTGCCGGCCAACGCTCGCAGCAGGCAGGCGGCGCCGAGCAGAACCAGTGCGGCAACCACGCAGCGATCGGTGCCGTGACGTCGGGCCAGGCTGGGTGCCAGCAAGGCCATGAGGCTCATGCAAACGTCCGGGATGGCGGTTAGCAAGGCTGCCTGGGTGAAGCTCAGGCCGAAGTGCTGCTGGATCGGCAGCAGGATCGGGCCGATGGAGACGATCGCCGGGCGCAGCGCCAGGGAAAGCACCAGCAGACCGATGATGGCCCGTAGATGATGTTTGTCGGATGCCATGTTGACGCGCCTTGTATCGGGTGGTTGCAAAGGATCGTAACGAGGCATTGGCGATGATAAGTGCCAAAATGTATCGGCCAAGTGACAACCTCAAAGGGTATGAGATGAACAGAGAAGCTCGGGCGCGCGACGACTCCGATGCGTTGTGTGGGCGTAGTGAGGACTATCGCGACTATCAGGACGTCGCGCTGCCGATGACGGCGCTGTTGCGCAACCAGCCCGCCGGCGCCTACAACGCACCGCATACCCATCGCCACGGCCAATTGCTCTACGCCACTCATGGTGTCATGCGCGTGGCGAAGGACGACGGGCTATGGTTTTTGCCACCCAGGCGCGCCCTGTGGATCCCGGCGGGCGTGGTGCATGACCAGCTGATGCTGGGTGCGGTCAGCATGCGCTCTATCTACATCCAGGCCGATCTCGCCGCCCGCTACGGTGAACGCTGCCGGGTGCTAGAGGTTTCCACGCTGTTGCGCGAGCTGATCCTGATACTGGCCAGCCAACCCATCGAATATGAGCTGGAGGGGCGTAATGCTCACGTGGTCGCGCTGATCCTCAGTGAACTGGAGTCTGCCCGGACCTTGCCGCTGCAGATTCCCTGGCCGGCCGATCGACGCTTGTTGCTGATCTGTAATGCGATCCTTGAGGCACCAGGGCATGCCCGCACCATCGAATATTGGGCGGACAAGGTCGGAGCCAGCTCGCGCACGCTGATTCGTCTGTTCCTCAAACAGACCGGCATGACATTCCGCAGCTGGGTACAGCAGGTACGTTTGGCCAGCGCCCTGGACCGGCTCGACAATGGCGAGGCGATCAGCGTCGTTGCGAAGGCGCTCGGTTATTCCAGCGTCAGCGCGTTCAGCAGTATGTTCCGTCGGGTGATGGGTGATTCGCCCAGTGCGTTCATGGCTGCGCGCTGAAGACGGTGTCAGCTGTTGGTCAACGCTTTGACCTGCTCGGTAACGAGGGCAGGGAGGCTCAGCTGAGCGCACAACCCACCGCCCTCACGGTTGCGCAATACCAGCGTGCCTTGCAGCGATATCGCCAGTTGCTGGGAGATGGCCAGGCCGAGCCCGGTTCCGCCTGTGTCGCGGTTGCGAGAGTTCTCCAGGCGATAGAAAGGCTTGAGCACTTCGGCCAGCAACTCGTCGGGAATGCCGGGGCCACGGTCAAGAATCTGGATGGTCAGGCTCCCAGCGCCGGGTCTCGTTACCGCGATCTCGACGTCTGAAGCATATTTCAGGGCGTTGTCCAGCAGATTCACCAGCAGCCGACGCAGGGCATGGGGGCGGGTGTCGAGTACAGCCTCGCAAGCCATGTCGAGGTTGATGTGTTTGCCGGTGTCGAGGTAATCGAACACCAGGCTCTCCAGGAAAGCCTGCACATCAATGCGGCGGCTTACTTCGGTCGAACTATCCATGCTGCGGGCGTAGGCCACGCCCTCTTGGACCAGATGCTGCATTTCACTCAGGTCGCTCCACAGCTTGTCTTTTTCGGGTGAATCGTCCATCAGCTCGGCGCGCAGCTTCATGCGCGTGATGGGCGTTTGCAGGTCATGTGAGATGGCCGCCAACAGTTGCATACGCTCTTTCACATGGGCGGCAATGCGTGCTTGCAGGGTGTTGAAGGCGACAGCGGCGTAGGCGACCTCCACCGGGCCCGACTCATCCAGGCGTGTGCCGGCGCCGTTTGGGTCGAGGCTGTCGACGGCTTTCGACAGGTGCGTCAGCGGGCGAATAGCCGTGCGCACCGCCAGCCAAGTACAGCCCAGCAGGAGTAGCAACTGGCCGACCAGCACCAGCGGCAGCCAGGCTGAGAGCGGTGAAATTGAAGGTCGCACATCAATGGTCAAGGGGCTGCCGTCGTGCAAGCGCAAGTGGGCCTGATAGTGAGGGCGCAGGTCTTCCAGCTGGATGTAGTTCAAGGTGTACTCGCGGCCCAGGGTCGCCTCCATGGATCGCACGAATTCCGGCGACGACGCCATGTCCAGAGGCTTGCCGGGTAAGCCCTCATCCAGCTGGTAACGATAGTTGGGGTGTACGAAACGCGGCAGCCACGCCTTGCGCTCTTCGGCTGGTAGGCGTTCGAGCATGGCCACGGTGGTGGTCAGGTCCTGCTCCAGGTTGCCCAGCATCAGGGTTTTGGCGCTTTGGTAGCGCTCATAGAACTGCAGGCCGAAAGACAGACCGTGAGCGATCACCAGGCTGACCAGGAAGATCAGCGACAGTCGGGAGGCCAGGGTGCGTGGCCAGCGCGTAGGCTTCATGCGGGTTCCCCCAGGATCTGCACAGCGTAGGAGAACACGTAGCCCTCGCTGCGCACGGTCTTCACATAGGCCGGGTCGCGGGCGTCGTCGCCCAGGCGCTGGCGCAGGCGGCTGACCAGCAGGTCGATCGAGCGGTCGAACAGGTCGGCGTCACGGCCTTGGGTCAGATTGAGCAACTGGTCGCGGCTCAGCACCCGCTGTGGGTGGTCGACGAACACCCGCAACAGGCGGTATTCCGCCCCGCTCAAGGCCACGACGGTGTCCTCGCTGTCGAGCAGGTGACGCGCCGTAGTGTCCAGTCGCCAGGCGCCAAACGCCAGCAACCGGTTGGCCTCGCTGACGATCAGATTGGGTGGCAGCATGCGTGTGCGACGCAGTATCGCGTTGATGCGCGCCAGCAGTTCGCGGGCGGCGAAAGGCTTGACCAAGTAATCGTCCGCGCCCATCTCAAGGCCGACGATGCGGTCGGCCTCTTCGTTGCGCGCGGTCAGCAGCAGCACTGGCGTTGCCTTGTGCTTGCCGGCACGCAATTCGCGGCAGAGCACCAGGCCATCGTCGCCAGGCATCATGATGTCAAGCACGATAAAGTCGACACGGTTTGACTCCAGGAAGTTGCGCATCTGCCTGCCGTCGGCCATGACGGTGGCGCGCAGGCCGTTCTTGCGCAGGTAGTTGCCCACCAGCTCCCTGATCTCGCGATCGTCGTCTACGATCAGGATGTGATCCACATGTTCCATCTGCGCTACCTTTTGCGTCTTGAACCTTGAGGCACGCACTTCTAGCGGTTGCTTGAGTGCTGCGCCATTGCATCAAGGTGTCGGTGCAAGGCTCAGCGTCACGGTAATGTTGTCCCGTGTCGCCTTGGGGTAGGGGCAATTCTGGTTGGCCGCCTGCACCAGCAGGGCTGGGTGCGTGCGCTGTACAGAAATTTTTCGACACTCAGCATGGGTAATTCTCGTGATCCGTACTCTGGCCTCCAGCGTGAAGCGCCAGGCAGCGGACTGCCCGTTATCTGCTGTTAGCTATTGTTAGCCGCGGATCGCGGGGAGCGGCGTCGATACCTTCGTATGCTGTCGGGTCAGGTGTGAGGGTGCTATCACTGGGCAGGCGTAACCGGTCAACCACCTTTCCCAAGAGAAAACCAAGATGCTCCTACATCAATCGACCTGGGTTGAAACCGAACGATTCCTCCAGCGCAGCCGAACCATCGTCATCCCGATCGGCTCCAACGAGCAGCATGGGCCGATGGGGCTGTTGGGTACCGACTGGATGTGCCCGGAAATCATCGCTTTTGAGGCGCAGAAGACGGCCGACATCCTTATCGCCCCGACCTTCAACATCGGTATGGCCCAGCACCATCTCGGTTTCCCCGGCACGATTTCGCTCAGACCATCGACCTTCATTGCCGCTATCACCGACTGGATCCGCTCGCTGGCGGTGCATGGCTTCGAGAAAATCCTCTTTCTCAATGGCCATGGCGGCAACGTGGCCTCAATCGAGGCTGCGTTTTCGGAAATCTACACCGAGGCCAGCTTTGCCCGCCGGCCAGCAGGGTTTGCTTTGAAGCTGTGCAACTGGTGGGATCTGGACGGGGTGGAAGCGCTAGCCCAGGAACAGTTCCCGACCGGGCATGGCATCCATGCCACGCCGTCGGAAATTGCCGTGACCCAATGGGCATACCCAGCGTGTATCAAGACAGCCGACTATGCGCCGCAGATCGCCAACTGGGGCCCCATCCGCGAAGCGCTGGATTTTCGCGCGCGCCACCCGGACGGGCGAATGGGATCTGACCCAGGCCAGGCGTCGCCGGAAAAGGGCCGGCAGTTGGTGATGATGGCTGTTCAGGGGTTGGTGAAGGTCGTGGACCAGTTCACCAACGAGCCCACGCCGGCGTGAAATGATCCCGCATCATTCTCCGAGGTCTTCGGTACTGGGCTGGCTGAACCAGGGGGCCAGACCCAGTGTAATGACCTTCCTGACCAGGCTATCGACATTGTGCTCAACTCGGCAAAGAACGCCGCCGCGCTCCTGCTGAAGCTGATTAACCCATCGGCGCAGTGCCGACCCGAAGAAGCCTTTCGAACGGGCCACTTCGGTATGGCTGTAGCCTTGACAGTTAGACAGCTAAAGCGGCGAAGGTCGAGCTCCTTGGCTCTGCCTTGGATTATTTATGTCGGCTTGCAACCGATGCGATCTCGACCTTCGCCCCTTTCGGCAGGCGTGTGATTTCAACAGTGACCCTGGCGGGATAGACAGTGGAAAAATAGGTGCCGTACACCTCGTTCATTTTGCCAAAATCTTCCAGGTCCGTGAGGTAGACGGTGGTGGACACGATATCGCTCATCTTCAGCCCGTCGACTGCAAGAATGGATTTGATGTTTTCCAGTGATTGCCGAGTCTGTGATTCGATAGTGTCATCTATAGGCAGGCTTCCGGTAGCCGGGTCAATTGGCAGTTGCCCTGAAAGATACAGCGTATCTCCAGCGCGAATCGCTTGTGAATAGGGCCCTATGGCGGCTGGCGCGTTTGTGGTTGTCACGACCGCATCGCCGCCAGGTGAAGTCGCAGCCGCTGAAAACTGGGAATGGAGTGCGATCAAGGCGAGAGCTGATATCCAGCCGGTGGGGATGCGTGCGGTCTTGAGTTTCGAGCGAATGATCATGGCAGCAAGCTCTGAATATTAGGGTAGGGCGCCAGCCAATTTCACTAGCATATCCAGTTGGTTTCGATTTTGATCTGCCTGGTAAGTCTGTGTGTCACCGGGCCGACAGACACGCTTTATGCCAAGGGGCAGGCCTTGGGGCGATACCTTCAACGGACGCTCCAGCAATGAATCGGTATCACCGGGCGCTAACGGCTCGGCCTCGGACTAGGCCATTACGCCAAATCGTATTTCTCACGCACCAGATGAGCGATGCCCATGCGTTCCAACACACTCATGGGGCACAGAAAGGTCACGCGCACTGTACCGGGCAGGCGGCTGATGTCGATGGAGCCGGTGATGGTCGCGCGATTAAGTATTTCGTCATACGGCAGGCCAGTGACATTAGCGGCGCGCTGCAGGCCGTTCTCCACAGCCAGGTTGAGATTTTCGCCGCTGCCTATGAAGGTGATTGGACCGCTCTGCTCGATTTCCTGCTGGCCCCAGTGCGCGCTCAGCGCACGGACATCAGCGCGCTGACGGGCATTCATCGGCCGCGCCATCGGCGGCAGATCATCGATGTTTTGCAGGAGGATCGGACCTTCCAGCGTCAGGTTCTTCACCACCTCCACCACCACTTCGGTTTCCCCAGAGCAATCGGTGGCATGCCCAGCAATTTCACCGTTGCCCTGCTGGGCGTGCATGTCGCCCATGTACACCCCGGCGCCCGGCACTTTCACCGGGCAGATCAGCACACAACCCTCGCGGACCGAGTTGGTGTCCATGTGGCCATCGGTCTTGGCCGCGTGCAGCTCTTCTCTTGTCATACCGAAACGGTGCGGGGCGCTGATCAGGTACTGGCCGAAATCCGCGCAGTTATGGGAATCGGGCAAGTCTCGCGACGGCAGGGTGCCAATATTGCCGAGAAACGGCCGCATGTGCGCGGCGACACCAGGGATATCGGCGCGGGCTAGGGACAGGATCGAATGCTGGGCGGCGAATTCCGGCAGTGCTGACATTTCAGACGCCTTGCCGGCCAGACGATTGGCGATGTCCTGATTGACCGTCAGGCTGACCTGATTCTGCGCATCGAACACGATAACGTAACCATGGCTGAAGCGGAACGCACTGACTTCGGCGCCGCAGTGGTTACAGCGAATCGAGTCTTCGCCGATGCCTTCGACATGGCTGGCCGGGTGTTCGGTGCCGCAATTGGCGCAGAACTTGGAAACGAACGGATCACCATTGTAGCGACCCTCGACGAACGACATGACCCCGGACGATGTGGCCAGGGAGGTGACGCGCATGGTTTTGATCTTGATCGCCACGGCATCGCCGATTTCAGCGCCGTCAATGGCCACCGGTTGCGTCACCTCATGGCCGCCCTCGAAGGCCGGGGTGATCATCGGTCCCCAGCAGCCCGGCGGCGTGCCGGTGATCAGGGTGCCGCGATCAGCCAGCGGGCCGAGCATAGTCAGGCTCGGCCCGATGATTCCATGGGTGTATTGATCGACCCGCAGGCGGTCGACCGGCCCGACATTGAGGGTGGAATCAGGAACAGGCGTTGTCATTGTGGTCCCCTTGGGAATCAGGAGCGAACGGCTGCCGGCTGAGGCAGCCCGAGAAGGGTCAAACAGCCTGCATAGTTCAGCGCAGCTTTGTATCTACTTTGTGTTCGGGGAAGCTGGGAAATTACGGGGACTGTATCGGAGGGCTGCGTGGATACATTGCGATACACGCAACAGAAGATCTCGTCGCGTCGGGCCGCGGTGCTTCTCTGCCGAATAAAACTTAATGCACGACCCTGCAACGGGAACACACACGGCTGTAGGAGCGAGCATGCTCGCTACAGGACTGCGGCTTGGCAGTGCCAGTCTTTGTATATTCAAGGAGTGCTGAACATGCTCGGAGCTCTTCTGCCCTTGGCCTCGCACCGGTAATAATCAAACGGGCGGTGATGCAGGCATTTAATTGGGAGCTTAATTATTTATGTTGCATTACCAGTGTGCAATTTTGCATGCCTTTTTAACTATGCTCAAGCCGGCGCCATATCCTCTTGAGCTTCTCATCTTTGGCCCTTCAATTGGTGTGTTGGGCCGCACGCATGAGCATGCGGCCGTGAGCGCTGCTCACCGTTTCGCTTCCTCCCCGGGTGTAGCCGAGCGGCTAAGGAACGCTCGAGTTATTTCGGGTAGGTGCTCCCTTAACCAGTCAGCCATGGCGATCTCTTCTTTCAAAATCGACCGGCAGGCTTCTGCGGTCAGCTCATCACCGGAGAAGTTAGCCGCTTCAATAAGCACGGTGTAAGAAGCGATCTCTAGATTTTCAAACACGTAACCGGACATCGCGCCCTTGACCACTTCATCGCTCATCGTCATGCCGCCCACAGCCTGTCCAAACGCCATAAGCTTTCCTGCTAGATCTTTCAGGGTTGAGGTGCTTCCTCCCAACCGTTCAATGCACTCAACTAGCAATCGCTGTTGCCCCTCGGTTTCGGTGATGTGCTGAACAATACGCCCGCGCAATTTTGGGTAATGCTCCAGCCGTTCCGCTTGTGCTTTAAGCATTTTTTCGGCTTGCTGTTCCATTGCGTGGGCGTCGCGCAACCAATCAAGAAGGTTCTCGGTAGGCTGAGTCATGATAGTTCTCCGTTATGCCAGAGTAATTGAGAATTTCTGTCACCAGCACGTGTTCAAGTGGCCTGACGAATGGTTTGGCGCGCAAACTATTTGGGTGGGCTTATTTGCATAGCCGATCTGAACTTTCTCGCTTGTTCCGTTCGTTTTTGATTGCGCTTTGCACCCAATTCTTTCTTCAACACGCCTATCCACCAATAAGTATTTCAATATGTAGGGTGGACCAGACGGTGGGCCCCTTGGAATTAAGGGGAGGCGTGGGAGTACGTCGAAAATCCTTTCGCTGCCGTTGATGGTGGTGACGGCCCTGCTTCGGTAGAGAGCTGTCAGCCCCTGATCACTCGGTACTTGAAGCCATGAAGCTGCGGACCGAGTCGCCGTTGGGGGGGGCTGAAAGCCATAGCTCTAATGAACCACGCGCGTACGGCCCATGGAACCGTTGCGGATACGCCAATCGTCAATCGGGGTGAACGGATGCCACTGCGTCAGGCTCAACCCAGTAGATTCGCGTCTCACTCTATCTCTGCCGTGGGATCCTCAAAATGGCCAAATACCTGTACTTGATCAGCTACATCTTCGACAACCAACCGGACACCTGCGAGTTCCGCAGTCACCAGGAGGGCCTTACTCGCGAGGCTGCGCACGAGTATTTGCAGGGTTTGCATCGTAACGAAGCGTCATCGTTCACCGATGTGCAAGTTCAGCGTGTCGTGCATGACCACAAGCCCGGCACATCGCCAGGACACTACTAGCAACCCTGACGGGTTATCAGCATGAACGCGATCAGCGGACAGATAGACCAGGAAGAGCGCCGACTCGTTGCGATCAATAGGTGGTTTCTGCGTTACGACGACGTGGAGCAAAGACGTGATTGCCCCAGCACCCATCATGAAGAACTGCTGCGTCAAGCCGATGAGATGGACCGCCTTGGATTGGTGGACTGGCACGAATGGCGAGACCTGCGCAAGCTCGCAGACAGGGCCTTTCTCAAAGCAATTGCCGGTGCTGATTACGAGAGTGCAGCCATGCGCACCGGCTGCACCGACAGGAGACATGACTAGGGGGAGAAGATGTCACGGCTGCCAATAATCGGGGTGACGGCCTGTAGTTATAAGGTCGGCCCACATGCAGTGCAATTGAATGACGACAAGAATGCCCGGGCAGTAGCCACTGCTGCCAATGGATTACCGTTGATTTTGCCGATGTTTCCAGAGTTGCTGAACATCGCAGACATAATCGATGGACTGGATGGGCTGTTCTTCACCGGCTCACCGTCCAATATCGAGCCTCACCATTACGATGGTCCCCCGAGCCCGCCTGGTACTAAAAAAGATGCTGCTCGTGATCACCTCACGCTACCGCTTTGGCGTGCGGCAATAAAAGAAGGGCTGCCAGTGCTAGGCGTGTGTCGGGGTTTTCAGGAGATGAATGTGGCGTTCGGCGGCACGCTCGTTCAGCAGCTCCATCAACCTGGGGTAGAGCATGAGCCCCGAAGCAACGAACCTATTGAAGACCAGTATGCGCCCGCTCACAGGCTCACGGTACGATCAGGTGGGGTGTTACACGGGTTGGGGTTTCCCGAGGTGATCGAAGTCAACTCGGTACATGGGCAAGGTATAGAACGGGTCGGTGAAGGGTTGCGTATTGAGGCTGTGGCAATGGATGGCCTCGTCGAAGCGTTGTCGGTGGAAGACAGTCGCTCATTCGCCCTTGGGGTGCAGTGGCATCCGGAGTGGCAGGTGATGTTCTATCCGCATTATCACGCGATTTTCGAGGCGTTTGGAGCCGCTTGCCGAGCTCGAGCTGCGCAACGGCTCAGGTAGTATCCATCTGATCGGTCTCTAATCTGGACGGGCATTTTCCAATGCCAGCAACGCTGGGAGGAGATCCTCTACTGGGGGCTTCAGCATCTGCCTCTGACCCCCCACTTTCATCAGACTGCAGCACTTGGTCGACTAGGGGACGGTTAGCGCGCCAGCGCAACCCATGCCGCGGCAATCAAGCGTTATCCGCCCGTCGGAGGGGGACGCGGATATGCAAAACCATTGATGATTGCGTTCGTCAGAACAGTTGTAGAGTTGGTTCGACTCTCCACATCAGGTCTTCGGCCCGCCTTGATGCGGGCCTTTTTTTCGGCTTCAGAGGCCACAGTCTGGCGGCTCGCGGCACGTCAACCAACGGGCGGCATCGAAGCCGATCAATACCCGCCCTGGCTTTGGTAGAACTCCTAGCCCCCCAGCTTTAACCTCGTGAGACTTACGCATGGCCTAAATGGCTTGTTTGGTGAGCGGTTCTCGCACCTCTCTGCACGATTACATCACCAGATGTTCTTGGCAACGGCCCAGGAGAGCACGAAGCGCATGCGCGGTGACATTGTCCTCTAGAGGCTGTCAGGGTCGCCGAAGAACATCTGTATCCGCGACCGCAACCACCGCTCCGCCGGGTCGTTGTCCTGCGCTCCGCGCCAAGCCATGTGCAGTTCGAAGGTACGCACATCCAATGGCAGGTCTTCGGCGCGCAGGCCGCCGGCGGCGGTGAGGGTTTCTGCTGCATAGTCCGGTACCGTGGCGATGATGTCGGTGCCGGCGAGCAGGGTGCCGAGGCCGTTGAACTGCGGCACGGCCAGCACCACATGACGCTTGCGACCGATTTCCTCGAGGGTCTCGTCGATGAAGCCGGAGAGGTCGCCGGCGAACGAGACCAGCGCATGCGGACGGGCGCAGAAGTCGTCGAGGGTGATGTTGCCCGGTACGCTGTCGGCACGCAGCAGTTTCGGCTTGCTGCGCCGCAGCACCTTGCGCTTGGCGTTGGCCGGGAGATCGGCGGTATAGCTCACACCCACCGAAATCTCCCCAGAGGCGAGCAGCGTCGGCATCAGCAAATAGTTGACCCGCCGTACCACCAGGACGATGCCTGGCGCTTCGGCGCGGATGCGCTTGAGCAACTGCGGCAGCAAGGCGAACTCGGCGTCGTCCGATAGACCGATGCGAAATACCGAGGTGCTGGTGGCTGGGTCGAAGTCAGCGGCGCGGCTGACGGCGGTGGAGATCGAATCCAGGGCCGGGGAGAGCAGGGCGAAGATCTCGTGGGCGCGAGCCGAGGGCTCCATGCTGCGCCCGGTACGGACGAACAGTGGATCGTCGAACAGATTGCGCAGACGTGACAGTGCCGCACTGATCGCCGGTTGGCCGAGAAACAGTTTTTCGGCTGCGCGGGTTACGCTGCGCTCATGCATGAGCGTCTCGAACACGATCAGCAGGTTGAGGTCTACGCGGCGCAGGTCGTTACGATTCATCGGTGCGTTTCGCCTTGCTCAGGTGGGTCGGGGTGAATATTAAGGCCAAAGGCTGTTACCCTGCACGGGTTTACGGGTGCCAATGCAGCGATTTGCCCGTAGCCCAATCAATGACAGGCATGTCGACTATTAACGGCCACTGATGGTCTAACGTGCAAAGCCCGGATAAAGTCCGTGGTAATACGAGGTTCACAAAGGCGAGGTATGCGATGTCCCGCATGATCCGTTTCCACAAGTTCGGCACGGCCGATGTGCTCCGTTGCGAGGAGCAGGCCGAGCCGTCTCCCGCAGCGGGCGAGGTGCAAGTGCGCGTCCAGGCCATCGGCCTGAGCTGGTATGACGTGCTCTGGCGTCAAAACCTGGCACCGTCGCAGGCACGTCTGCCGGCAGGGATCGGTCACGAAATGGCCGGGGTGGTCACGCAGGTCGGGGAGGGTGTCGACGATATCGTCGTGGGCGACCGTGTCGCCAGTTTCCCGGCGACCAGCCCCAATGAGCATCCGGTCTATGGTGATGTGATCGTGCTCCCCCGCACGGCCATTACCCGCTACCCCGAGCACCTCACCCCGGTCGAGGCCAGCGTGCATTACACACCGCTGCTGATCGCCTACTTCGCCTACGTTGACCTGGCGCGGGCCAAGGCTGGGCAGACGGCGCTGGTTACCGATGCCAGCCATTGCGCAGGGCCGGCCTTCGTGCAGTTGGGCAAGGCCTTGGGCCTGAAGGTGTTCGCCGCCACCAAGGAGCCGGAGCAGCGTGAATACCTGCTGGGCCTGGGGGCTGACAAGGTGATCGTCACCGAGGAGCAGGACCTGCTGATGCAGGTCGGCAAATACACCGATGGCCGCGGCGTGGACATGGTCCTGGACGGCATGGGTGGGCCGCAGATGTCGCTGCTCGGCGATGTGCTTGCGCCGCGTGGCAGCCTGGTGCTGTACGGCCTGCAGGGTGGTAACCAGACGCCATTCCCGGCTTGTGCGGCATTCCAGAAGAACATCCAGTTCTACGTGCACTGCATTGGCAACTTCACCGGCAAGCCGGAGCTGGGTATTGCCCAGGACCAGGTTGCGCTGCAGCGGGCGTTGCGAGACATCAACCAGTTCACCGCCGACAAGCTGCTGACGCCACAGATCATCAAGGTCTATCCGTTCGAGCAGGTTGTCGAAGCCCATCGCCTGATGGATGAATGCCCGTGTGGTGGGCGGATTGTGCTGGACATGGGATCTGCGTGATTCCAGCGCGTCGAGTTGCATGAAAAACCGGGCTTAGGCCCGGTTTTTTTCTGATATTTCCTACAAAAACTTAATAACTATCCGACGCAATAACACTGCCGCGGCAAGGACGGTTAATTGCCACTGCGGCCATGACTCCATGCTTGGGTATTTCTTTATTGTCTGTAGATCAATGCTGCTCTACTGAATGGTTTTTTTACCGGGATCTGTATCTTTTATTCAGTCGACAACCCTCGATAATGGCGCTGTGATACTTGGCGCGGCTCGGCGGAATCAGGTACGTGGCCACTGCTGGTGAGGCACAGGGCGCATGCAGGGCATGGTAAATGCCTTTGCTTCCAATGAGTGCCGGCCTGTTGTTGCTTAGAAATCTCCCAATGGTTTGTGGGAAAGTTCTTTGAAGTGAATCGCGACTTGTTTCTTACGTCGGTTAATGCCGACTTTCTTTGTGCTCAAGGAATGGAGTGGACTATATGAGTAATATCCATGAGCAGGCCATGCACTACATATACCAGCAAGTACTGGATCGTCTGCTGGAGCATATGTCCCAGGCGCAACGGGCCTGCGTGCAATTGCTGATCCAGCGTCTGCTGGTGGCGGCAGGTGGCGTGGAGTACATCGGGGACTTCCGTGTGCTGGTCATACACGGGCATGACCGATGTAACACACGCCTGCTGGCATTTTTACGTGCTGCGCAACTGAGCATCGCGCTGCGAGCGCCCGATACCTTTCGCCTGCAAGTAGTGGTCGCGTGCCAGCCCGCACCGGGGGCAGCAGTGCTTCGCGGCCTGGAGAGCACCTTCAATGCACTGTTCCTGCAGGATGACCCCCGTGTGGAGTTACTGCTGGCTGGCGGCCAACAACTGCAGCCTTTCAGCCGCCACGCCGCGACAGTTGCCGGCACACCGCTGGAGCGCGAGGCGCTGCTGACGTTCGGTCATCTGGCTGCCGGGCGCCCAGAATCCTTGCTAGGCAGCCGTTTGTACCTTGAACTGGCCGAGACGCTGCGCTGCGTCCTGTCCCAAGGGACGCTCCCCAGCGCGCTGGTCACGGCGATTCCGGTGCGGCAGCGGCGCCGGTACCTGGCGTGGAGTCGCACGCTCATGCGCCTGACCGGCGAGCGCGGAAGCCATGCCATACACCAGTGCGCCGCGGTGTTGTGCGAAACACTGGGGCGCCTGCGAACGCTGGCCGCCAAGCCGAGGGAGCATGCCGAGGCAAGAGTTCCGTCATGCCAGAGCGAGGCAACCTTGCGAGTGATCGCGGTCGATGACCTGATCAATGACAGTCGAGCGGACGACACGTTGTTTCACATGCTGGGTATCGAGTTGCCTGTATCGGGTTGTGAAGAGCCGCTGGCCGCGTTTTTCGACCCGATGTACCTGACACACCTGCAGCGGCTGCGTGATCAATGGCAGTTGGGCAAGTGCGACGCCGTCCGTTCGGGAGAGGGCAGGCATCTGTTTCAGGAGGCCTTTGCGATCGACGACAACCAGTTGACCTGTCTGTTGTACGCCCCGTTCGCCGAGCAGGGCCGTGGATTGCCGGCATTCCTGCAGCGTTGTCACCCGGCCATGCGTGTCGCACTGCCTTATCTGCACCGCGCGCTTCAGGGGC
The DNA here is from genome assembly GCF_001320965.1 of Pseudomonas sp. NBRC 111143. Taxonomy (NCBI): domain Bacteria; kingdom Pseudomonadati; phylum Pseudomonadota; class Gammaproteobacteria; order Pseudomonadales; family Pseudomonadaceae; genus Pseudomonas; species Pseudomonas sp. NBRC 111143. The sequence continues at coordinate 33,671 of NZ_BCBT01000030.1, forward strand.
AGCCCTGCCCGGAAGCCGTGGTCCATTGGCTGATTGGCACCAGCGGGCTGAGCCTGGCACAGTTGCGGGTCATTTATTCGGGTGAGCTGCCGCAGACGGCATCTCGCCTGATGGCAAAGCTGACACGGCGCGATGTGCGGCTGCGATTGCTGGGGCGCCTCTCGCCCCGGGCCGAGATGGCGCAGGCCGCCAGTTGATGGGGCGTTCCGTGCGGCGCGAGTTCGCCTATCAAACGGTCTATCGCTACCTCGAAACGCTGATCAGCCATGCCTGCGAAGGAGGGGACCCGCGCTTGCCATCGCTGCGTGACCTGGCCCGGCGCCTGCGGGTTTCCCTGGCCACGGTGCAGTATGCCTACAGCCTGTTGGAGCGCGAGGGACGGGTACATTCGGTGCCCAAGTCCGGATATTTTGCACTGGTGCCGGTCGATGGGCGCGCCAGTGCGCCGAGGGCAATTGCCAGATCTGGCCAGTGTGCACCGTTCATTCTCCCGCCATTGCCATGTGGGGCGCTCGAGCCGCTGTTGCTGGCGCATGAGCGGCGTCTGGCGCGTCAATCCGCGACGACGCAGACCGGCAACGCGCTGTTGCGCAGTGCGCTGGCGGCCCGCCATACCCGTTCTTCCAGGCAGTTCTGGCGGGCTGAGGACGTGCACCTGGCAACGGATGTCCAGGCGCTGCTGCAGACATTGCTGCTTGCGTTGGACTTGCAGGGCGGCGCGGTGCTGGTGGCGACGCCCTGTTGCTGGCAGCAGTTGCAGGTCCTGCAACAGCTGGGAATGCGGGTTATCGAGTGGCCGTTGGATAACCAGGGGGGGGTGGACCTGGGTACCTTGGCGCAGCTGTTCAAGCGCGAAACCGTGCGCCTGCTGCTCATGCCGTCGTGTCTGTCGACACCTCCCGGACGCCTGATGTCGCTGGAGGAACAGCGTGAAGTGGCGCGTCTGCTCGCGGGATATCCGACATGGCTGCTGGAAAATGACCTGGATAGCGAGCAGTGTTTTGCCGCGCCACCAGCGACACGCCTGCGTGATTGGGTCGATCCGCACTGGCTGCTGGTCATGGGTTCGCTGGAAGGAATGATCGGTGCCGAAGCGCCCTATGCCTATGTGCTGAGTCGGCATCCAGCAGTGTGTGAGGCTTTCGTGCGCCGCAGCTTTGTGTTGCCCCCTCGGCGCCAACAGGCTGTGGCCTGTCTGCTGACCCGAGGCGATGTGGACAGCCATCTGCAGCAAATGCGCGACCGGCTGGAGTTGCGCATGGCGATTTTATGCCATGCCGTCGAACAGCATCTGGGCAGCCTGTTGGCGTTCAGTGTGCCTGAAGGCGGACGCGTGCTCTGGTGTCGCCTGGACTTGGCAGTGGATGTGCGTCAGTTGTTGGAGGCCTCGAGTACCCCGGCGCTGCTGGCGGCGCCTGGAAATCTGTTCAGTTTGCAAGAGAGTTACGATCGCCACCTGCTGCTGGCCTGGCAGGGGGACGATGCAGGCGAGCTGGAGGATGCACTCGGGGAGCTCGGGCAGCGGTTGCAGTGTTTGCGTGCCAACGCAAAGGACAGGTCGGGCTGACCGTCGATCCGGCGCGCTTGCCAGGCGGCTCTATCTGTATGTATAACCAGTGCTCATGCCAGCCTGCGACGCCATGCCGTGATTGCCCATTCCGTCGAAGATCCGCTCTATTACCTGCATAACTTCCGCCAGGTACTGAGGTGGGTCGAACACCGATACGCCGATATCCTTGACTCGCACGAGCAAGACTTTCTCCGAGTCTTCAGCGGGCTAGCCCAGCCGACGCAGGCATTGCTGGTGCGCATGGTCATGCGCAAAGGCGAGCTGTTTCGCGGCGACCGGCTCGAGTATGCCGAGATCGGCGACACGGACGCGGCCTTGCAGCCTTTGCTCACCCTGGGATGGGTCTGCCCGAGGCCGGTACTGGGTCTGGAACAGCTGTTCGCCTTGTTGCGCCGGGATGAACTGCTCACCTGTTTTGCCGATCACCTGGCTGATCCTCGCGCGACCAAGACCCAGTTGCTGGCCACGCTGCGGCCATTGGATCTGCCGGGCAGGCCTCTTTCTGCCTGGTTCGCGCAGGCGCCGGTGCAGATCCTGCAATGGCGCCTGCAACCCCTGTGCGACCGCCTGCGCCTGTTGTTCTTTGGCAATCTTTTTCAGGATTGGTCGGAGTTTGTACTGGCCGACCTGGGCGTGCTGCGCTACGAGCAGGTGAACTTCAGTGCGGATTCACGCGCCTTGCGCCAGCGCGATGAGGTCGATCTGGCGATGACCTTGCATGCTTGCGTCGAGCGTCTGGAGCAGGGAGAGGCGCCGAGTACGTTGCTGCAGGCACTGGAACGGGTCGACAGCACCAATCCCTGGCTGGCCCGGCGTCGTGCACGTCTGTTGTTTGCAATTGGCCAGCGCTGCGAGCGGCTTGGGCAGTGGGACCTGGCCTTGAGCGTCTACGATGGGCTCGACCACCCCGAGGCGCGCATTCGTCAGGTGCGCGTGCTCGAGCGCAGCGAGCAGTGGCAGAGGGCGCAGGCACTGGCGTCACACATGGCCCAGACCGTGGCCAATCCCCTCGAGAGCCAGGCGTTGGCGCGCATGCTGCCGCGCCTTGCACGCAAGCTCGGAGGGCCGCCCCGACGCCGCCCGTCGCCTGCCGCGCAAACGCTCATCGAACTGGAGTTGCCCGTGGAAATGGCCGAACGGGGTGTGGAGGAGGCGGTGCGCTTGCACTTGGCGCACGCTGACGGCGAGGTCCACTATGTCGAGAATACCTTGTTCAACAGCCTGTTCGGCCTCCTGTGCTGGGAGGCGATTTTCGCGCCACTGCCCGGCGCTTTCTTTCACCCTTATCAGGCGGCGCCGCAGGATTTGCACGACAGTGATTTCCTGACGCGCCGCGCCGCGCTGTTCGAAACCTGTCTGGGGCGGCTCGACGATGGCAGCTACCGACAGGCGATACGCGAATGTTTTGCCACCAAGCACGGCCTGCAGTCACCGTTCGTGTTCTGGCAGGTACTGAACGAGGTGCTGCTCGAGCAGGCCTTGGCCTGCATTCCTGCCGAGCATCTGAAGCGGTGTTTCCAGCGCCTGCTGCAGGATATTCGCAACAACCGCGCAGGCATGCCCGACCTCGTCCAGTTCTGGCCGGGGCAAGGGCGCTACCGCATGATCGAGGTCAAGGGGCCGGGTGATCGCCTGCAGGATAACCAGTTGCGCTGGCTGGACTTCTGCCGTGAGCACGGCATGCCGGTCGCGGTATGTCATGTGCGGTGGTGCGAGGTTGCGCCGTGAGTCTGAGTGTGGCGGTGCGTGCGCTGTGTGAGTTTGCTGCCAAGGTCGGCGACCTGGACTTGCGCTTTACGCCGTCGCCCACCGCCCAGCAGGGCATCGATGGCCATCGGCGGGTCGTTGCCCGGCGCGGGCCTGGCTACGAGGCGGAGGTATCGCTGGAGGGCGAGTACCAGGGATTGCGGGTGCGTGGACGAGCCGATGGCTACGACCCGCTGCGTAATCGTGTGGAAGAGATCAAGACTCACCGTGGCAGTCTCGACCGCCAGCCGGACAACCACCGGCAATTGCACTGGGCGCAGGCCCGGGTTTACGCTTGGCTATTGTGCCAGTCGCGTGGGCTGGAGCGGATCGAGGTCACGCTGGTGTACCTGGATGTCGACAGCGACCGGCAGACCTTGTTCAGCGAGCCGCATCATGCCGCAGAGTTGCAGCAGTTCTTCGAGGCCTTGTGCCAGCGCTTTCTTGGCTGGGCACAGGCCCAGGCCGCACGGCTGCGCCTGCGGGACAACGACCTGCAGGGGCTGGCGTTCCCTTACCCACACTTTCGCCAGGGCCAGCGCCAACTGGCGGAGACCCTGTACAAGGCGGTGGCCACCGGCCGCTGCCTGATGGCCCAGGCCAGCACCGGTATTGGCAAAACGCTCGGCACCCTGTTCCCGCTGCTCAAGGCCATGGCCCCGCAGCAACTGGACAAGCTGTTCTTCCTCACCGCCAAGACACCAGGCCGGGCATTGGCGCTCGATGCACTGCGTCAGATCACCGACACCACCGCACAGCCCAGCCTGCGAGCGCTGGAGTTGATCGCCCGGGACAAAGCCTGCGAATACCCGGGCAGTGCCTGTCATGGCGAGTCCTGCCCGCTGGCCAAGGGGTTCTACGATCGGCTGCCAGCGGCTCGCGAAGCGGCCTCTCAGGTGGTGTTGCTCGACCGGGCCGGGTTGCGCGAGGTCGCGCTGGCACACCAGGTCTGCCCGTACTACCTGGGGCAGGAGATGGCACGCTGGGTCGATCTGGTGGTCGCTGACTACAACTATTACTTCGACGCCCCGGCGCTGCTGTTCGGCCTGGCCCAGCTCAACCAGTGGCGAGTCGCCGTGTTGGTGGACGAGGCGCATAACCTGGTGGAACGCGGCCGCGCCATGTACAGCGCCAGCCTCGACCAGGGGCAACTGCTGGCCTTGCGCAAGACCAAGCCGGCGGGCTTGAACGGTGCACTGGATCGTCTCAATCGCCAGTGGAATGCGCTGTACAAGGCTCAGGTGGCACCGTACCAGGCGAGTGAGCAACTGCCCGAGGCGTTCCTGCGGGCGTTGCAACAGTGCATCGGCCTGATTCAGGAGGGCATGGAGCAGGCGCCTGCGCACATCGAGCCGCAGGTTCTGCAGTTCTACTTTCAGGCTCTGCAGTTCAGCCGTGTGGCCGAGCTGTTCGATGAGCATTTCCTGTTCGATATCAGCCTGCGCAACGGCCCGCGCAGCCGTCGTCTGGCGACGCTGACGCTGCGTAATGTGGTGCCCGCGCGCCTGCTCGGCCCACGCATGGCTGCGGCGCGCAGTGTCACGCTGTTTTCGGCGACGCTGGGGCCACGACGGTTCTACGCCGACTTGCTGGGCATGCCGGCAGATACCGCCTGGCTGGATGTGGCCGCGCCATTTCGTGCCGAGCAACTGCAGGTGCGTATCGTCAGTGAGGTCTCGACCCGTTTTCAGCAGCGCAATGCGTCCCTGGCGCCGATCGTCGGGCTGATCGGCGAGCAGTACCAGCGTCAGCCGGGCAACTACCTGGCGTTCTTCAGCAGCTTCGAGTACCTGGAGCAGGTGATGGCCCTGTTTACCGAACGCTATCCCGAAGTGCCGTACTGGCGGCAGGCGCCGGGCATGGACGAGGCCGCACGCGAGGGGTTCCTGGCGCGTTTCGTGGCGGATGGGCGAGGGATAGGCTTCGCCGTGCTGGGGGGGGCCTTCGCCGAAGGGGTGGACCTGCCAGGCACCCGGCTTATTGGTGCTTTTGTCGCCACCCTGGGGTTGCCTCAGGTCAATCCGGTCAACGAACAGTTCAAGCAACGTCTAGCCCGGCAGTTTGGCAGCGGGTTCGACTACGCGTACCTGTACCCTGGCGTGCGCAAGGTAATCCAGGCGGCCGGTCGGGTCATTCGCGGCGACCAGGACCGTGGCGTGCTGTTCCTGATCGATGAGCGTTTCAATGAGCCGCGGGTACAACAGATGTTTCCCATCTGGTGGCAGACCGCTATCAACTGACCCAGCCCCATCGCGCGCCGTTGCAACTCCCAGTACACTGCGCGTTCCAACATCTACATCCGTTGAACTCGAGGTTTTGCATGACGCTCAGTCCTTTGGCAGGCAAGCCGGCTCCGGCCAGCGTGCTGGTCGATATTCCCCGCCTGTTGACCGCCTACTACACCGGTCGCCCGGACGCTACGGTCGCGTCGCAGCGCGTGGCCTTCGGCACTTCCGGACATCGAGGCACCTCGTTCGAGTTGAGCTTCAACGAACATCACGTGCTGGCGATCACCCAGGCGATCTGCCTGTACCGCCAGGAGAAGGGCATCGATGGCCCGCTGTTCATCGGGGCTGACACCCATGCCTTGTCGGCGCCGGCCACGGCCAGCGCGCTGGAGGTCCTGGCGGCCAATGGCGTGCAGGTGCGGTTGTCCAAGGACGACGAGTACACCCCGACCCCGGCGGTGTCCCATGCGATCCTGTGCTACAACCGCGGGCGTCAACAGGGCCTGGCCGACGGCATCGTCATCACCCCCTCGCACAACCCGCCCCAGAGCGGTGGTTTCAAATACAATCCGCCCAACGGTGGCCCAGCCGACAGCGATGTGACCAAGTGGGTCGAAGCCAAGGCCAACGAACTGCTGGCTGCAGGCCTTGAGGGTGTCAAGCGCATTGACTACGCCCAGGCTCTGCAGGCTGCCACCACGCAGCGTCACGACTATGTGAACAGCTACGTGGCAGACCTGGAAAACGTCATCGATTTCGAGGTCATCCGCAATGCCAACCTGCGCCTGGGTGTCGATCCGCTGGGTGGCGCGGGCGTGCGCTATTGGTCGGCGATTGCCGAGCGATACCAGTTGAACCTTGAAGTGGTCAACACCGAGGTCGACCCGACCTTCCGGTTCATGACCGTCGACTGGGACGGGCAGATTCGCATGGACCCTTCGTCGCCACACGCCATGCAGGGCCTGATCGGCCTGCGCGAGCGTTTCGACGTGGCCTTTGCCTGCGACCCGGACCATGACCGCCACGGTATCGTCACCAGTGACGGCCTGCTGCAGCCGAACAACTACCTCGCGGTGGCCATCGATTACCTGTTCCGCCATCGCCCGCAGTGGCGCAACGACGCCGCTGTCGGCAAGACCGTGGTCAGCAGCGGCATGATCGACCGGGTTACCGAGCGGCTAGGGCGCAAACTCCATGAAGTGCCGGTGGGCTTCAAGTTCTTCGCCCAGGGCCTGTTCGAGGGCTCGCTCGGTTTTGGTGGGGAGGAGAGTGCGGGTGCTTCGTTCCTGCGTCTGGACGGCAGCGTCTGGGCGACCGACAAGGATGGCCTGATTCCCGCCTTGCTGGCGGCCGAGATGACTGCACGCACAGGACGCAATCCGAGCCAGGCCTACGCCGATCTCACCGCAGCCCTGGGCAAGCCCTACGCCACCCGCGTCGAGGCCAAGGCCGATGCGCGGCAGAAAGCGCTGCTGAGCAAGCTGGCGCCTGAGCAGGTGAAGTCCACCGAGCTTGCCGGCGAGCCGATCCAGCAGATCCTCAGCCACGCACCGGGCAACGGCCAGGCCATCGGCGGCCTGAAGGTGATGACCGCCAATGGCTGGTTTGCCGCGCGTCCTTCGGGTACCGAGGACATCTACAAGATCTACGCCGAAAGCTTCATTGACGAGGCGCATCTGCGGCGCCTGGTGCAAGAGGCCCAGGCACTGGTGGATGCGGCGATCAGCTGATTGCCTACGCGCATACCGAACCGTGCTTTTCGCGTGCTAGCCGCGAAAAGCACGGTTCGGTCATCTGCCTCAGGCCACGTCCACCAGCACGATCTCGCTGTCCTCGAGCGCCGTGACGCGCAGCACTTCTTCACCCTCCACGGCAACCCCATCCCGGGCTTTGGCGCGCACGCCATTGGCCTTGACCACGCCTTTGGCCGGAACCAGATAGCCACGTCGTCCGACATCGAAGCGGTACTCGGCGCTCTCGCCAGCGCGCAGGGTCGCGGCCACCAGCCGGGCGTCGGCGCGGATACGCAGGGCGTCCTGGTCCTCGACACGGCCACTGGCCAGCGTCACGAAGCCTTCGCCGCGGTCCCCTTTGGGGAAGGGCCGAGTGCCCCAGGACGGAGCCTCTCCGACTTTGTCCGGCACGATCCAGATCTGGAAAATGCGGGTGTCGACCTTCTCCAGGTTGTACTCGCTGTGCACGATACCCGTGCCCGCACTCATCACTTGCACGTCACCGACTTCGGTGCGGCCTTTGTTACCCAGATTGTCCTGGTGGCTGATTGCACCTTCGCGCACGTAGGTGATGATCTCCATGTCCCGGTGCGGATGCGGCGGGAAGCCACTGCCGGCGGCGATCAGGTCGTCGTTCCACACGCGCAGGTTGCCCCAGTGCATACGTTCGGTGTCGTAGTACTCGGCAAAGGAAAAGTGATGATGGGCGTCCAGCCAGCCGTGGTTGGCATGGCCGAGGCTTTCGAAGGGGCGCAGTTGCAGCATGATCAGGGTCCTCGGTAGGTGGGAATGGAGTCATGATGCCTCTTTCAAGTATCGAAAATAAGCGTAAATATCGGCTTGTTTTTATCTGGTAAATCGATGTTTTTCGTTGCGGTACTTTCTACGTTTCATCGCCTAATCCCATGATCTGCAAGCATTAGCTGGCACTTTTCAGCAGTTCGGTGGAACATGCTCCACTGATTCGATTAGCAATGGAGTGACCGTGTCTCTCGAGCAGCCCCCGGCGCCACCGGACCTGACCCCGCCCGCGCAATTACCCTGGTTGCGCCGCCTGGCCGCACGCCTGCTTGGGCGAGGATTGAGCCGTTTGCAGGCGCAGCACCGCGACTCATGGTTCCTCGGCCACGCCACCGGCCAACGCAGCGGGCACGCCGATGGCCTGCGTGACGGCTACGAACGTGGCCGTGCCGAAGGGTACGAGGCCGGGCGGCAGGTCCTGGTGATCCGCGACAGCCGCCCTGACAGCGCTGCAGTGCCAGGCCAGGACGACAAGCTGTTCGACGACTGGCGCCTGCCGCTGACAGCGGAGCTGAAGAAACGCTTCAAGGCCGATGTCGTCCAGCGCCTGCCTGCCGACGCCCAGCCCAGCGCCGCGCAATGGAAGCTGATCTTCAGCGACACGCCATCTACCTGCGTGGTGGCGGGTGCCGGTGCCGGCAAATCGACTTCGCTGGTGCTGCGTATTCTGCTGCTGCGCCACTACCTGGGCTTCGAGCTGGACGCCATGACCGTGGTCACCTTCACGCGTGAGTCGCGCAAGGACTTCATCAAGCGGCTGGTGCAGGTCTTCGCCATCTGGCAGATCGAGCTGCCGCCGGCCCGTGCTCGTGACCTGGTTCGCACCTTCCATTCGCGCATCCTGCCGCTGGTGCGCAGCTTGCCGGGGTTCTCCCAACTGCGCGCATTCGAGACACTGGGTAACGACCTACCGGCTGGCAGCGAAGCCGAGAGCGAAGGTAATCCTTTCGACCTGCGCCTGAACGATGCCCAGCGCCAGCAGCTCAATCTGTGTTATCGCGACCTGCTGCGTGACAGTCCACGCTTTGCCGAACTGGTCGGGACGATGCGCCGCGAGGCCCTGCAACTCAAGCCCCTCGATCCGGATCATCCCGATGTGCAGAAGCGCGTGCAGGTGACTCAACTGGCTGCCCAGCGCGACGAAGAACTGTGCGACGTGATCGAAGACCTGTGGTTCGCTGCGGGCGCCTGGCCGATCAAGGGCATCGATCCCTGTCGGGAAACCGTGCAGATCCGTGGCCAGCGTTTCCATGTGCACGGGCGTCTCGAAGGGCTTGATGCCTGGGTGGTGCTGGGCTTCGATCCGTCGGAAAGCGCCCAGTACCAGCGTGCCAACGCCAAGCTGTCGGTGCGTGCCGAGTGGGCTGTAAAGCGCACGTTGTTTCAAGCTTTCTGTGATAAGCCATTGATTTGGCTTGATAACTATACTTCGGCAAAACGTCTCGCCGCGTCGCTGGCGGGTGATGCGGTGGCGGGGCCCGGGTTCGAGTTCAAGGTCAAGGGCGAACTGGCTCCTGCGCCGTTGCTCGATGCCTTCGTCGGTGCGGCGAGCTTCATCGAGAACCTGGGGCTCGAGGTGGGGAGCGCCGTGGCTCGCATGAGCTTTGCGCCAGGCGACAGCGATGCGCCGTTTTTCGAAGCCCTGGCCCTGTACTGGAAGGCATTGGAAGCTCACCTGCTTGGGCAGTCGCCGCCAGTGATGACCTATAACCGCATGTTCGCCCTTTTCGGCGAGAACAACCCCGAGAACCTGCAACTGCTGCCAGACCCGCTGCTACGCCCGCTGGCGCACTTGATGATCGATGAGTTCCAGGATGTCTCGCCACAGATCGTCAGCTGGTTGCGCGCTACATTGGGCGAGATCCGCAGGCGTGGCCCAGGCATGCATACCGGGCGCAACGCCGCGCATTCGTCGTTGATGTGCGTGGGTGATGACTGGCAGTCGATCTATGGCTGGCGTGGCAGTTCACCGAAGTACTTCATGGAGTTTGGCAAGACCTTCCCATCACCGGCCAATACCCGGGTGATGCTGGTCGAGAACTACCGGAGCCAGCAACACATCATCGATGCGGCCGAACACCTTGTGCGCGGTACAACGGCGATCAACGGCAAGAAAGCCAGGGCCTGCGGTGGCGCCGCCGCGCTGCCACTGTCGCCAGTCAAGGTGTTCGAGCGCGACGAAGCGGCTCTCGGGCAGACCCTGATCGAGCATTACCAACGGGGCGAAACAGTGATGATGTTGTTTCGAAAAAGTAGCGATAAGTCGTTGATTTCAAATCATATAGATACGGTTGTCAGGGTTGATTCGAGCCTGCCGCCTGAGCAGCGTCGCCTGCGTCAGCTCACCTATCACAGCGCCAAGGGCCTGCAGGCCGATGCCGTGTTCATGCTTGGTGATTGTCAGTACCTGACCAGTTCACCCTACAAGAACCAGGTGTATCGCATGGCTGGGTTAGGGCGTACCGGGGATGCACAGCCGTTCGACAGCGCGCAGAAAGACGAAGCGCAGCGCCTGGCCTACGTCGGGGTGACGCGGGCGATCAGGCACTGCTATTGGCATGTGGAAGCGGTCAGCGGCGATGCAGCGTCGCTGCATCGTGCGTCCAGCCAGGTACAGGGCCGGCAAGCCTTCTTCGAGGACTTGCGCGGCCAGTGAGGGTGGACAGCGTCAGGGGGTTTCGACCTCACGGGTCAGGCTGTCGAACAGGCCGCGCTCGACGCTGGCCTGCTCATCGCGCAGCGCGTTGTATGCCGCTGCAGCCTGTGCATCGGTGAGCACCAGCGGCTGCAGCTCAGCGTTGCTGCTGGGCAACTCCTGGCCGATCGCGTTCTCCAACGCTTTCTTGACCGAGGCCGACAAGGATGTAATGGGCTCGAGCTCCAAGGTCTCACCATCCAACTGTGCTGCGAAGTCTCGGCAATACTGCAGGTATTCAAGCCCGGGTCGCCAGAAGTCGGTGACCGCCTCGAACTGTGAGGCACTGGCGCGCCGGAGACTGAGCTGCCAAGTGGGCTGCTCGACGATCCATTGGCGGACCTGCGCTGGGTCTCGATCCAGGCGCTTCACTTCGTTGCTTACGTTGGCTTCGACCTTGTAGGACAGTTGGGCTGTTGGCCTGTAGAGCATGTTGTCGCTCGGCTCCGGATAGTCCAACTCGTCAGCGAGTGCCTGGCGCAATGCCAGGCGGATCTCTATGTCGTCTACCGGCCGCTCGAGCAACGCGTGGTCCGGGACTGCAGCCGTATCGTCCAGTGGATCCAGTGCAGGGATGTCTTCGCCGTTGTTTTCCAGCATCCGTTGGAGAGCGGCTTTGCGCAAACTGCGCGCAAGAGCAATGCGGTCAGCCAGATTGTTGACCAGCTCACGGCGGTAGCGTCGGCGTAGCAAGGTCCATTTGTCCCTGAGGGTAAAATTGCCCTGGCTGATTTTCTGCAAGCTGACCTCCGTCTCCAGTGCGCTGAACGCATCGGTGCCGGCATCACCGCAACTGGTGGGGTACTGCTCAGCGACATCGTTGAGCCTCTCGCGTAGTTCGGTACTCTCGCCGGCCGCTTTGAGCAAGGCCCAGACCCGTTTGCGTATATAAGCAGGTTGTTGCTGACTGTCTGCCGACTCGCGCAACAAGCCCAACTTGTCCAGCAGCGCCTGATTTTCACCAGCGCCGAACAGATCCGCCCAGAGGAGGCGTTGCGCTGGCGTGGCGTCGGCCTGCATGAATGCCTCTGTCGGACTCATTACACCTTCATGCTCGTGGACAACGAGCTGGATGCGCGCAAGCCCGGAGCGGGCCTCTTGTTCCAGCGCGTTGTAGTTGAAGGTCCAGCGCAGGCCCACCTGGCGCGCCCTGATTCCCTGGGCGAAAGGCGTGGCGAGGATGTCGTCGAGGTCGGGCAGGGTGCTGATGCGGTTTGTCGACAGGTCGAGCTCGCGCAACTGGTACCGCCTTTGACTCATGAGGGTCGTCAACCCTTGTGGCCATTGCTCCAGGTTGCAACGGGACAAGTTCAGGTGCGACAGCCGAGCCATGTAGCCAACATCTGGTGCCACGCCAAGAGGGTTGCCTCGCAGGCTCAAGTGCCGTACATCGACCATGTGCTGGAAACGCCCGGCACTGGACGCATCGAGAGTGATGTGATTGTTACTCAGGTTGAGGGTTTCAAGGCGGCGCGCGGCGAGGAAGTCGATATCTGCGGCACTCAGGGAAAGTGAGTTGGACCCTAGGTCCAGATCACGCAGATAAGGCATGGCGGCCAGGGTTTCCTGCATCTGCGTGCTGAGCCCGGTCAGACCATTGTCGGCGAGTACCAGCCTGCGAAGGTTTGGCGCCGCTTGCAGGGCCAGTGTCAGGGAGGGTTCGCTTATCTGTGGGTTGCCACGTATCTCCAGTCTTTCCAAAGCAGGGAAGCAGGCAAGCAGGTCGGGCTCTAGAGCCGTCAACCCCAGCCGATTGAGCCGTAATGTGCGTACATTCGGGAAGCGCGCCGAGATCTTGGGCAGTGTCGAGACCTCACCACCCAGAGCGGTGAGCTCCAGTTCGCGCTCCTGCGTATTTCGCCAAGCGATCATCAGGTCCCAGCCTACGCCGGTATCTATACCAGCATCCAGTGAAGCTTGCGCCCATCGGTCGATATCCCGGCTGAGCGTGCGCCACTCATATTCAAGACGAGAAATGTTGTCGCGCAGTACGCGGCCTTCGCCCAGGGACGCTATCAATTCATTGATCCGCGCGTCGGTAGACCCGGGGTACAGTACGTGGAGTCTCGCCCGCGGACCTGGCACGCCGCGACCACTGAGCCGATAGCCCAGCCGGCCGTCACTCAGGCGCAAGGGAGAGCGGAAGCCGGGCCTGACCGGTTGCTGGCCGATCAGTTGGCGGGCCTTGTTACGGTCGGCTGTGGCGAGTTCGAACAGCGCGGCATCTGTCTTTGGTGGTTGTGTTTGCAGGCCGTCGCGCAGGATCACGGTATCCGTGGTCGCCAGATCAGTCTGTTTCAAACCGAGGATGGCCCGGTCCAGACGGATGCTGGCTTGCATCAGGCGCGCTTCCTCGGCGACGCGCAGAGGGATGCGCCCATCACGGCTGTTCATCCTCGTACGCTCCTGGGGGCTGGCACTTTCGACGATCTCATCCACCGCGACCTCGGGCAGGCCGGGGAACTGCTGCGACAGGCGTTCGGTCGCCAGTGAAGTGTGTTCGACCTTGGCCGCGCGCAGGCTGTCGAAGATCGACTGGCGGTCAGCTTCCAGCTGGTTGGCGAGGCGCTCCTGCAAGACCAGAACCTGGGACGTCTGTTCAGCTTCGACGGGTGCAAGGCGCGAGGCCGGTTCGGCATCCATCTGAGCCAGTACGATGCTGGCTAGTTCGCCATTCTCCAGCTCCTCCCTGCTGAGCTGAATCACATGATCGTCGGGCATGCTGGCCCTGGGGTAGGTGATGGATTCGCCTGCACGCTCGTTCCCTGCGAACACTTCCAGAACGTGATCGCTTGGCCATTCTGGCAGTTGGGTCAGGGCATTGAGAGCAAAATTCTTGAGCGCGGCGAAGCGCGTTCCTTCGCGAACGCTGCGTGTCAGGCCGGAGATTCTCTCGGATGTGCGCAGACGCTCGAAGGCGTCCAGTAATTGTGCAGGCGTACGAGTATTTTCCATCAATTGGCGACGTAGCACGTCTGCGCCCAATCCGGTGCTGAGCAGCGCGCTGTTGCGTTGCTCTACGCTGAGGCTGTGCGCCACCGAACCCTGGCGCTCGAGCAGGGTGTCGCTGCCCCATGCCAGAGGATTTTCGTGCGCCACGCGCCAGGCCCCGGCGTCATTGTGAACGAGCAGAGGGCTATAGGCGTGCGGGTCGCTTGGGTGGCGTACGCGCCACTGGCCGTCCATGTCCTGGAACTGCTCGTAGAGATCTTCGCCCAGGCGTACATAGGTCTTGTCCTGGTAGACATATTGACCCCGTGCGTTGGGTTCGAGCTCGGAGGGGAGCTGCAGGTCACTGGCGTATCCCCCCATGTTCGGGCTCCACAGCCGTTCCTGGCCATTGACGTGAATGCTGTGCATCGAATCGACGAAATGCGATTGCAGTACCGCGCCACCCGCGACCGTGCCAACCAGCAGGCCGGTATTGATCGCCAGCGACTTCAAGTGCGCGATGGCTTGGGCCTTGTCGTTTTCTTCCCAGGCGTGGAGCGCGTCGAATACCGATTCCATCATCTGCGCGCCGACCACCAGGGACATGACGGGGTTGAGCCCTGGTATATAGGCGGCGGCGATGTTGAGGATGTCCATCCCGATTACAGCCCAGAACTCAAGGCGTTCCAGACGGGCTTGGGCATCGACGTCGGCGCTCGGCACCGCGATCGAGCGGGCATCGGCCTTCATACGTTTGACATGGCGTCTCTCCAGCTCACTCCACGGACTGGACGGCAGGTCCGTAAGGCTGGTGTCCAGGTTGACGGTGGTCCGCGCGATCAGCGCTGCATCGTTCGCTGTCGTGTTGCTGTACAGCGCATTGCGCAGCCGCGTGCTGAGTGCAGGTTGCACGGCGTGTGCGGTGTACCCGACGAATGTCTGGCGTACATTTGCATCGAGCAAGCGTGTGCGCAGGTGGATATGACATTCGGCCATTGATCTGAACTCTTTCAGCGTTTCGCTGCTGTCCCCCGGAAGGTAGAGCACCACGCATCTGGCCTTGGGGGTCACAATCGAAATGAGCATGAGTTCGTACAGCTCAAAACCGAAGACACTGAGCGACTGGCACTTGACCTCGTGTGTCTCGCTCCCGTCCGTGGGCAAATCGGCGCAGAGCTCGTGCAGAGCGGTGTATGTCGTCTGGCTGATGTCGCCTTTGAGGTAGGCGATACGAGTTTGCACCCTCAGCTCGTCCCGGCGCGCAAGCATTGAATCTTGCCTGATCTGCTCGGCCTTGCTGCCGTCATAGATCGAGGCCAGGTGCGCCTGATATTGCTGGCCCAGATCCAGACGCCGCGTCAGGACGATGAAGTCCGTCAGGTTGTGGATCAGGAACTCTCGATTATCACCCTTGAAGTGCCGCAGGCCGGCGAATCGGGGCCTGTCCAGCTCGCTCTTGAAGTTGTGCAGTGCAGCAGCCAGCACGGAACGGTAAACAGGAGTGCCTGTAGGGGTGTAAACCATTTCCGTCTGGCCGGGTTTTGGTAGTTCGACCTTGGCAGCTTGCGTGTAGTACTGCATGACATCGACCGAATGCTCCTCGCCATCGGGCGTGTGCTCATTGCTGAAGTACTGTTGCAGTAATGGCCGACAGAAATCGCTGATGCCCTTCAGCTCCGAAAGGCTGGCTTGCAGGGCGCGCACGCTCTTGGCGCGCTGGTCGAGTGCATTGCGCAGGGCCGCCTGATCTTCGGGGAGTGCCGAGGCGTACCAGTCATACGCGTGACCGCTGGGGTAGAGGTGGGGGCTGCGCTGTGTGTCCAGCAGCGCACTGAAGTGCTGCGGGTGCAGGTCCTTGCTCCAGTTCGGCAAGGTGCGCAGGATCTGTTGTTCATGTTGATAGGGAAGGCTGCTCATGGAGTGCTCCGTTCGTGGGAGCGTCCATTGGACGGGCCAGGAGGGCGCGCGCGCCTGTAGATGGTTAGCACCTGATCGTGAATTGTCCTGTCTGCGAGGGATCGGTTATGGTGCTGGCGATGCCTTTCGGAGCTACGACCAGGAGCTGTCCCATGCGTCCCTTTGCTATTCGTCATATCGATCATCTGGTGCTGCGAGTGCGCGATCTTCAGCGCAGTGTCGCGTTTTACCGGGATGTACTCGGCTGCCGGGTGAGCAAGGAGCGGCCGGACTTGGGCATGATCCATCTGGCCACCGGTACCGCGATGATCGATCTGGTGAGCCTGGACGGTGAGTTGGGACGCCCGGGCGGTGCTGCGGCAGGCGAGAGCGGGCGTAACCTGCATCACTTCTGCCTGCGTATCGAACCGTTCGACGAGCAGGCGTTGACCCGCTACCTGCAAGCCGCCGGGGTTGCGGTCGATGCCGCCGAAGTGCGATACGGCGCCGAGGGCGAGGGCCTGTCGCTGTACTGTTATGACCCCGATGGCAACCAGGTCGAGCTGAAAGGGCCTGTTGGCGAGCAGGCTACCCGTCCCTAGCGTCATCAAGGGCGCAGTGGATATCCGCGTAATCCCGATTATGCTTCAACGTACCTTGCTGCGATCCTGGGCAGCCCGCCCTGTCGTGCTTCGCGCAACCGTAGTCCTGCTTAGACCCGGGGCCAGGGTGCGATGCTGTTTTTCTGAGGTACTCCGGCCTGACAAGAACAAGACGGAGGCAACCCATGGCGGCAATCGACAGCACATCGACGGGCAGTGCGCCCCAACGCGGCATCAGTCGGGAGGAGCGCAAGGTCATCTTCGCCTCGTCCCTGGGCACCGTGTTCGAGTGGTACGACTTCTACCTTTACGGCTCGCTGGCGGCGATCATCGCCAAGCACTTCTTCGCCGGCGTCAACGAAACCACCTCGTTCATCTTCGCCTTGCTGGCGTTTGCCGCAGGCTTTGCCGTGCGGCCGTTCGGGGCCATCGTGTTCGGCCGACTCGGCGACATGATCGGGCGCAAGCACACCTTCCTCATCACCATCATTATCATGGGCCTGTCCACTGCCGTGGTCGGGATACTGCCCAGCTATGCCAGCATCGGCGTGGCGGCGCCGATCATTCTCATCTCCCTGCGGCTGCTGCAAGGCCTGGCGCTGGGCGGCGAGTACGGTGGCGCAGCGACCTACGTGGCCGAGCACGCACCGCCTGGCAAGCGTGGCTTTTTCACGTCGTGGATCCAGACCACCGCCACCTTGGGCCTGTTCCTGTCGCTGCTGGTGATCCTGACCTGCCGCACGGTGATGGGTACCGAAGCGTTCGAAGCCTGGGGCTGGCGGATTCCGTTCCTGATCTCGATCCTGCTGCTGGTGATTTCGGTGTACATCCGCATGCAGCTCAACGAGTCGCCGGTGTTCCTGAAGATGAAGGCCGAGGGCAAGGCGTCCAAGGCGCCGCTGACCGAATCCTTCGCGCGTTGGGATAACCTCAAGGTGGTGATCATGTCGCTGCTCGGCGGCACTGCCGGCCAGGCCGTGGTGTGGTACACCGGGCAGTTCTACGCGCTGTTCTTCCTGTTGCAGACCCTGAAGATCGACCCCCAGACCGCCAACTTGCTGATTGCAGGTTCGCTGTTGATCGGCACGCCGTTCTTCATCCTGTTCGGCAGCCTGTCCGATCGCATAGGGCGCAAGAAGATCATCATGGCGGGCTGCATCATTGCCGCGCTCACCTACTTCCCGATCTTCAAGGGCTTGACCGAGTACGGCAACCCGGATGTGTTTGTCGCCCAGGAGCAGAACCCCGTCGTGGTGATTGCCGACCCGGCGCAGTGCTCGTTCCAGTTCGATCCCGTGGGCAAGGCCAAATTCACCAGTTCCTGCGATATCGCCAAGAGCCTGCTGGCCAAGCGCGCCATTCCCTATGACAACGAACGTGCACAGCCCGGCAGTGTGGCGCAGGTGCGTCTCGGTGAACGGGTCATTGCAAGCTTCGAAGGCACAGGGTTGGCGGCGGCCGAGCTCAAGGCCCAGGGCGATGCGTTCACCGCGACCCTGACCGGCGCGCTGAAGGAGGCCGGCTATCCCGAAAAGGCTGACCCGGCGAAGATCCACTACCCGATGGTGTTGCTGCTGCTGACCCTTCTGGTGATCTACGTGACCATGGTCTACGGCCCCATCGCTGCCTGGTTGGTGGAGCTGTTCCCGGCGCGTATCCGCTACACCTCGATGTCGCTGCCTTACCACATCGGTAACGGCTGGTTCGGCGGTTTCCTGCCGACGGTGGCCTTTGCCATGGTGGCGGCCACGGGGGATATCTACTACGGGTTGTGGTACCCGATCGTCATCGCGGTGATGACCGCGGTGCTGGGTATCTTCTTCCTGCCTGAGACCAAGGACCGGGATATCAACCACGCCTGAAGAAACGGCCACTCCTGCAGGTTTTGCAGGAGTGGCCTTGTTTCGCGAGCACTGGCCGCTAGGCTGCAAGCCAGTCGCGAATCTGCTCCAGCGTGGCAGTCGCGCCACCGCAGACGATCATCAGTACGTTGCTGTACTGCGCCAGGCGCTCGGGCGCGTAGGCCAGGGCCAGCGCTGCGCCGCAGGCAGGTTCTACCAGTATTCGGTGATCGTGCAGGAAGCGCTCGCAGGCCTGGAGCGCCGCATGGTCGGTTACTCGCTCGCTGTGCAGTGGATGGTTTTGTGCGCAGGCCAGCGCCTGGTCCGCCACACGCTTGGCGCCCAGCGAGGTGGCCACCGAAGTGATGGCCGGCAGTTCCACCGGATGGCCCGCAGCGATGGCGGCGTGCAGTGATGCGGCACCGTCGGTTTCCACCGCCAGCACAGGCACGTCGTGCCAGCCATTGCGCTTGAGCCCCTCGACCACGCCGCTGAGCAGTCCGCCGCCCCCTACCGACAACACCACTGCATCGGGTTTGAGTCCGGCCTGGGCGACTTCGTCGATCATGCTGGCATGTCCGGTCCACAGCAGCGGGTCGTCGAACGGGTGGATGAACGCATCACCCGGGCCCAGCAAGCCTTGCGCATGCTGGTTGGCTTCTTGCCACGAGCTGCCTTTGACCACGACCTGGGCGTCTTCGAGTTTCAGCAGTTCGATGGCGCGCGTGCTGGTGGTTTCCGGCACCACCACGGTTACCGGCACGCCGAGCCTGCGCCCGGCATAGGCCACGGCGAGGCCGGCGTTGCCTCCGGAAGACGACACGAAGTGCCGGGCGCCACGCGCATGGTGCACTTCGCAGGCATGGCCTACGCCGCGCAGCTTGAACGAGCCAGAGGGCTGCAGGGCCTCGAGCTTGAGCCACAGGGTACGGCCGGCGGCCAGTGACAGCGGGCGGGATTCGATCAGAGGGGTCTGGACGTGCAAGGTCATGGTGGGCTCCGCATTCAGCGTTCGCGGGCAGCCGGCGTGGCGTCGCCGCGCAGCTGCTCCAGGTAGTTGTAGATGGTGTAGCGGGTCACGCCCAGGGCGTCGGCAGCCTTCTCCACGCCACCTTTGACGATGAACAGGCCGCGCTCCTGCATCACTCGTACGGCCTCGACCTTGGCTTGCTTGTTCATCCGCCCTCGGCCCGAGCGCTGCAGCGAGTCCTGGATGATTTCGCTCATCAGCAGCGTCATGTCGGCCGCCTCACGGGGCGGGTGTGTGTCCGGGAGGGCGCCGAGTGGCTGAAAGTGCTGGAGAAAGGTCATGGCGGCATCGAGGCCGGTGATGTCGGTGTTCACGCACAGGCTGGCGAACGGGTGGCCACCGCTGTCGCGAAAGATTGCCGTGGCGCTGCGCAGCGTGCGCCCCTTGAGGGTTGTGGGGTAGTCCGGCAGCACCACCGGCTCGCAGCCGTCCTGAGTACGGCCGGCGTGCATCAGTGCCTTGAAGCCTTGGTCCTGTTCCGGTGCGGCCAGGATCGGGCTGCCCACTCGACGGCCCGAAAGATGGCCGTTGACGATGGCGATCACCGAGTGCTCGGGATTGTCGAGGTCGTGCAGGAGGATTTCCAGGTTGCGCGGCGCAACGCTGCCCAAGGCCTGGAGCGCAGCCTTGAGGACGGTGAGGGTGAGATGGCGTTCTTGCTGAAGGGGGAGTGTGGGCATGGGAAATCGCCAGATTCTTAATTGTGTTGAATTTTACACAAATGGTTGAATCTGGCGAGTGTGGCTTGCGTTCGGACTTTAGCCCAGTGGTGGCGTGCGCGGTGGAATCACCCGGCGCGAGCCGGTGGCTTCGAAACCTGCGGCAAAGCGCAGCAGGGCATTGTCGTCATAGGCCCGGCCAGCGAAGGTCAGGCCCACTGGCATACCGATGTCGGCCATCACGCCCATCGGTACGGTCACTGTCGGCACACCCAGATGACGGATTGCCAGGTTGCCATTGGCGACCCAGATCCCGTTGCTCCAGGCGATGTCTGCCGAGGCTGGGTTGATATCGGCATCAGCCGGGCCGACATCGGCGACGGTGGGAAACAGCACCGCGTCCAGTTTGTGCTCGTCCATCCAGTCTTCCAGGTCCATCTTGCGCGTTTGCTCCAGGCCGCGCAGGCCGTCCGGGACGGTAGCGATCTGGTCCCAGGACTTGAGGCCACGCTTGGCCATGTTGACGTATTCGTCCATGCCGGCCGCCAGGTCGTCCTCGCGGTTGGGCAGGGTGCCCGGATCGTGCGGGAAGATCTTCGGCCCGTCGACGTCAGCCAGACGGTTCAGCTTGGGGTCGTTGTTGGCGCGCAGGAAATCGTCGAAGGCCCAGCCGGACAGTTCCCACAGCTCGTCGTGCAGGAATTCCTTGCTGACGATACCGCGGTTGTACACGGTCGGCGCTCCCGGACGATCACCCTCGCAGTTGGAGACCAACGGGAAGTCGGTTTCGACCACTTCGGCGCCTGCCGCCTCCAGCGCTTTGCGGGCTTGCTCCCAGAGGTCGATGACGCTGGCGCGGGTGTTGATGCGCTGGCCAGTCGGGCCACCAATGCCGGGTTTTTCCGACGTGCCGGCCTCGGCGTCGGCATTGATGTACATGCGCGGTACGGCAAAGCGCTTGCCTTTGAGCGCGCCGGCGCCGACGGCCAGGTCGAGGTAACTGGCGGGGCGCACGCTCGAGGCTGCCGGGATTGGCACCCAGGGTTGCATGCGCCAAAGGTCGCCACGGGTGTCGGCGTCGTCGGCCACCACCACGTCGAGAATTTCCAGCAGATCGGCCATGGTCCGTGCGTAAGGCACGACCACATCCATGGTTGGCGTGAGCGGCCAGTTGCCGCGCACCGAGATCACCCCACGCGATGGGGTGTAGGCGCACAGGCCGTTGTTCGACGCCGGCCCGCGACCGCTCGACCAGGTTTCTTCGGCCAGGCCGAAGGCGCTGTAGCTGGCCGCCGTGGCGGTACCGGCGCCGTTGGAGGAGCCAGAGGCGAAGGGCGCGGTGAGGTAAGCCGCGTTGTACGGGCTTTCGGCGCGGCCGTAGACGCCGCGCTGCATGCCGCCGTTGGCCATGGGCGGCATGTTGGTCTTGCCCAGGCAGATCGCGCCTGCAGCGCGCAGGCGCTCGACGGTGAACGCGTCGCGCTGGGCGACCAGATGCTCGAACGCCGGGCTGCCGGAGGCGGCGGTCAGGCCCTTGACCAGGTAGCTGTCCTTGGCGGTGTAGGGGATGCCGTCCAGCGGGCCAAGCGTGGTGCCGGCGGCGCGGCGGGCGTCGGAGGCCTCGGCCTCCCTGAGCGCTTCGGGGTTGCGCACCACGACGGCGTTCAGCGCGGTGGCGGTGTCGGCTCCATCGTAAGCGTCGATACGGGCCAGGTAGGCCTTGACCAGTTCGACCGCCGTCGTGCGGCCGGACTCGAGCGCGTTGCGCAGCTCGGCAATGGAAACCTCGGTTACCTCGATCATGCTGTCACCAAAATGTACAGGTGGATTTTATGCAGGCGAGTGTACAAGAAGCCCTGCGCGGGCGCAGGTTTGCACCAGGGAAAAACCTGTTTGCAGCACGGCATGTGCGGGCAGGAGGGCGTGTGCTCAGGAGGGCGCGCTTTGAAAAATTCAGAAACATCCGATATGTCACGACGGGCAAAACCATCAGCGTCTACCGTTTGTCGTAGCTAACCGTGCGCATGAAGCGCCCTGATGGAGATTACCCGTACATGGCAAGTCCGCCCGAACAACCTCGCAAGCCCACCATCAACCCACCGGTTTTCTGGATTTCCGCGGTCCTGCTGCTGATTCTGGTGCTGTACGCCAGCGTGTTCCAGGCCCATGCACAGGCGTTGTTCGCACATATCCAGGGCTGGATCATCGTCAATGTCAGCTGGTTCTACATTCTCGGTGTGGCGCTGATTCTCGGCACTGTGGTGTTTCTGGGCATCAGTCGCTACGGCGATATCAAGCTCGGCCCCGACCACAGCACCCCCGACTACAACAATGCCACCTGGTTCGCCATGCTGTTCTCCGCCGGCATGGGCATCGGCCTGATGTTCTTCGGTGTCGCGGAGCCTGTGATGCACTTCCTCAAGCCACCGCTGGGTGAGGGCGGCACGGTGCTGGCGGCGGGCGAGGCAATGCGTATCACCTTCTTCCACTGGGGGCTGCATGCCTGGGCGATCTACGCCATCGTCGCGTTGATCCTGGCCTATTTCAGCTATCGCCATGGCTTGCCGCTGACCCTGCGTTCGGCACTCTACCCGCTGATCGGCGAGCGCATCCACGGGCCACTGGGGCATGCGGTCGACATCTTTGCGATCATCGGCACGGTGTTCGGCGTCGCCACTTCGCTGGGCTTTGGCGTGTCGCAGATCAATACCGGGCTCAACGCCCTGTTTGGTGTGCCGGTATCCATCCCGGTGCAGATCGCGCTGATCATCGGTACCACGTTCCTGGCCACGCTGTCGGTGATGTCCGGGCTGGACAAGGGCATTCGGCGGTTGTCCGAGCTAAACCTGGGCCTGGCGGTGCTGCTGTTGCTGATGGTGATGCTGCTGGGGCCGACCGTGCTGATCCTGCAGACCTTCGTACAGAACACGGGTGGCTACCTGAGCGAGATCGTCAGTCGCACGCTCAACCTCTACGCCTATCAGCCCACCGACTGGATCGGTGGCTGGACCCTGTTCTACTGGGGCTGGTGGCTGGCCTGGTCGCCCTTTGTCGGGCTGTTCATCGCGCGCATCTCGCGCGGGCGCACCATCCGTGAATTCGTGACCGGCGTGCTGCTGGTGCCGACTGCGTTTACCCTGCTGTGGATGACGGTGTTCGGCAACACAGCGATCCACATGATCCTTGACGAGGGGTTGACCGACCTGGCCGCGGCGGTGGAGCAGGATACGTCGCTTGCACTGTTCGCCTTCCTCGAGCATTTCCCCTTCGCCAGCATCATCAGCACCCTGGCGGTGGTCATGGTGGTGGTGTTCTTCGTCACCTCGGCCGATACCGGCGCGATGGTGGTGGACATGCTGGCCTCCGGCGGCAAGGAGGGCACACCGATCCGCCAGAGGATCTTCTGGGCCTCAAGCATGGGTATCGTCGCCATCGCACTGCTGCTGGCCGACGGCCTCAAGGCGCTGCAGACCGCGACCATCGCCAGTGCGCTGCCGTTTACCCTGGCGTTGCTGCTGAGCATGCGCGGGCTGCTCAAGGCGCTCAAGCTCGACGCCACCAAGCGTGACCTGCGCTACCAGGCGCTGGCGATTTCCCCGACCGCTTCGCGGGCGGCGGGCAACTGGCAGCGACGTCTGCGCACCCTGGCGATGTTCCCGCGTCGTTCACATGTGCAGCGCTTCATCGCTGACGTAGCGCTGCCGGCCTGCCAATCGGTGGCCGAGGAGTGGCGTCGCCAGGGTTATGAATGCAGTGTCGAGGAAGGCGAGGCTGGCCGAGTGACGCTCAAGGTCGGGCCGAGCGATGAGGTGTTCGTCTACGAGATTCGCCCACGCGCCTATGCCATGCCCAGCTTCGTCCTGAGCGATGCCGCCGGGGAGGAGCGCAAGTACTTCCGTGCCGAAGTGCACTTGCGTGAGGGCGGGCAGGACCACGATGTGATGGGCTGGTCGAAGGACGAAGTGATCGGCGACATTCTCGATCACTTCGAACGGCACCTGCACTTCCTGCACCTGGTGCGTTGACGCCTACCTGTGGGAGCGGGTTTACCCGCGAAAAGGCCATCACGATGGCCGGTGTTCGCGGGTAGAGCCGTTACCGCAGGTCTGCCGCCGAGTGCCGCTCCGGCACCTGGCTTTGCTCGTCACCCCAGGTGCGGTTGACCCGGGTGCCGCGCTGCACGGCCGGGCGCAGGGCGATTTCTTCGGCCCAGCGCTGCACGTGCGGATATTCGTCCACCGCCAGGAATTCGGCCGCGCCGTACAGGTTGCCACGCACCAGCTGCCCGTACCACGGCCATACGGCGATGTCGGCGATGCTGTACTCGTCGCCACCCAGGTAACGGCTCACCGCCAGGCGTCGTTCGAGCACGTCGAGCTGACGCTTGGCTTCCATGGTGAAGCGGTTGATGGCGTACTCGATCTTTTCCGGCGCATACACGTAGAAGTGGCCGAAACCACCGCCCAGGTAAGGCGCCGAGCCCATCTGCCAGAACAGCCAGTTCAGGCTTTCGACGCGGGCGGCTGGGTCTTTCGGCAGGAAGGCACCGAACTTTTCCGCCAGGTGCAGCAGGATCGAACCGGACTCGAACACCCGCACCGGCGGCTCGACGCTGCGGTCGAGCAGGGCCGGTATCTTGGAGTTCGGATTGACCTCGACGAAGCCGCTGGAGAACTGGTCGCCATCACCAATGCGGATCAGCCAGGCGTCGTATTCAGCGCCGCTGTGCCCCAGGGCCAGCAGCTCTTCGAGCAGGACCGTGACCTTGACGCCGTTGGGCGTGGCCAGCGAATAGAGTTGCAGGGGATGCTTGCCGACGGGCAGGTCCTTGTCGTGGGTGGGGCCGGCGATCGGGCGGTTGATGCTGGCGAACTGGCCGCCTGCTGCGGCGTCGTTCTTCCAGACCTTCGGTGGGACGTAGGGGCTGCTGCTCATCCGATGAAATCTCCTGATGGTCTTCGATCCCATTGCGATCGCCTTGTGCGATCAGGGTGCGATTGGCCAAGACTAGGGCAGGAGAAGTGCTCAAGGGAAGTGAAGTATTGCGCAGGGGTTATAACCGCTGCGCGTCTGCCGGGGGCTTGCAGACGCGCAGCGGTCTGCATCAGGCCACGGGGATCAAGGGGTCGGCTGCGGCAAGGGCCGCAGCGCGTTCGGCCGCAGGTGGGTAGATCCAGATGCTGTTGATCTGGCTCTTGAGTGCCTTGGCCTCGTGCTTGTCTTCCGGCGGGCTGACCTTGCGGTCCCAGCCTTCGGTGTACACCGCACCCCAGGCACCGAGGTCCAGGCAGGTCACGTACTTGGGCTGGCTGTAGGTCATCGGCGCCACGCCGATCAACTCGGCGGCGGCGTTGTTGCCGGCGTAGCGACCCAGCGGGATGGCGTGCTGGCACGACATCACCGCGAAATTGCCCACCTCGTCGCAGGCGGCATAGGCGACGTCACCTGCCGCGTAGACCGCCGCATTGCCCTTGACCTTGAGGGTGCCGTCCACATGCAGACGGCCCTGGCGGTCGCGCTCGCCGCTGACCTGTGCGGTAAGTGGGTTGGCCACGAAGCCGACGGTCCAGATCACGGTATTGGCATCGATGCGCTGCCCGTTGTCCAGCGTGACGCCGGCGGCGTCCACTGCGGCTACTGATGCGCCGCAGATCCACTCCACGCCCAACGCTTGCGATGCCTGGACGATCGCCGGGCTGATGCCGTCGCCCAGCGCAGCACCGATCCGTGCACCGCGATCGACCACCACCACACGATGCTTGACCGGGTCGCCGAGGATCTTGCGCAGCCGCGCGGGGAGTTCAGTGGCCGTCTCGATACCGGTAAAACCGCCCCCGGCAACCACCACGGTATTGCGCGCCGGTGTATCGGGTTGGGCCGGCAACGACTTGAGATGCTCTTCCAGGCGTGTGGCGCTGTCGATCTTGTCGACATCGAATACCCGCTCGATGCCCGCAAGCGCCGGACGATTGAGGATGCTGCCGCACGCCATGATCAGCCGGTCGTAGGCCAGGGTCGCCTCGCTGCCATCTGCGCTGCGATAGCCGACGCGCTGGCCTGCCTCGTCGATGTGGTAGGCCGTACCTTGTACGAAGCGCACGTTTACTGCGTCGAACAGCGCTTGCAACGGGGCAGCCATCTGGTGAACGTCAGGCTCGTAGAAGCGTGGGCGGATGTGCAGCTCGGCCTGTGGTGCGAGCACCGTGATCTGGACGTCGTCGCGTGCGTGCAGGTCGAGCTGGCGCGCAGCGCCTAGGGCGCTCCAGAGGCCGGCGAAGCCTGCGCCGAGGATCAGGATCTGTTTCATCGTTGTGCTCCTGGAAAATTCCGGATACCGCAAATTATGGGTGTTGTCGGTAACGGGCACGGCATGCGATGACGCAGGAAGGGTCGCTCGAACGGTTGGCGGCGCAGTGCGGTTCGCCTGACTGGCCGAAGTCGATGATGAGGCTTGCTGGCGTCGCACGGCCGTGGCCCGACAGGCGTAGCCGCAAGGCTCGATCTGTCACGGCGATGCTACGTGCGCTGCCGGGGCGGCCCTAGGTCAAAGATCCCTGGATTTCGGCCAGTGGCACGCTACGGGCGAAACGGGCGCGATAGTCGCGTGGGCTGACCTGCAGGTGGCGCTGAAAAGCCAGGCGCAGGCGTTCTTCGTTACCGAAGCCGCACAGGCGTGCGATCTGCTCGATACGCTGCGCGGAGGACTCCAGCAGGCGGCGCGCGGCTTCCACGCGAAACAGCTCGAGGGTCTTGGCCGGGGTGCGACCGGTCTTTTGCTTGTACACCCGGGTGAAGTTGCGCAGGCTCATGTTCGCCTGGTCCGCCAAGCGCTCCACGCTCAGGCGCGGGTCGCCCAGGTTATCGTTGATCCATAGGTGCAAGGCTTCGAAGGCGGCGCTGTCTTCACCCTGGACCTTGAGCAGTTGGCTGAACTGGGTCTGGCCACCGGGCCGCTTGAGGAACACCACCAGTTCCCGTGCCACCTGCATGGCGACCTCTCGGCCACAGTCGGCTTCGACGAGGGCCAGTGCCAGGTCGATGCCGGCGCTGACGCCGGCCGAGGTCCACAAATGCTCCTGTTCGACGAAGATCGACTCGGCATCGACCTGTACCTCGGGGAATAGCCGCTGCAGGTCGTCGCACATCGCCCAGTGGGTGGCGGCACGACGCCCCTGCAGTAATCCGGCCGCGGCAAGCAGGAAGGTGCCACTGCACACCGATGCCGTGCGTCGTGCCTTGTGGCTGGCGTGTCGCAGGGCTTCGATCAACTCGCCCTGGTCGGGCAGCAGCCCGATCATCTGCGGTGCACCGGGCACCACCAGCGTGTCCAGGGCCTGGTCGAGCAGGACTTGCAGGCATTCGCTGGCCACCGCCAGGCCCTCGGCTGTGGTGATCAGCCCGCCGCCAAGACTTGCCGTACGCACTTCATAGCCTGGCAGCCCTCGTTCGTTGCGGGCCTTGCTCGCCGCCCAGAACACGGTCTGTGCGCCCGTCAGGTCAAGCAGGCCCATTTGCGGGTAGGCGAGGAACAGCACCCGACGCGGCAGGTCGTGGCAGACGTGGGGGGTATCCGGGAAGCTGGCGGGATGGGTCATGAGCATGTCGACGCTGGAAGGACGTCTACATGGTACTGCACCGCGGGCGAGGCCGCGGTGCCGAGCTGCCAGGTGGCGTGCCTTACAGGTCCAGCACCAGCCGTGCGCTGCGCGCGCGCGACACGCACAGCATCATGGTCTGCTGCGAGGCCTTTTCCTCATCGCTCAGGTACTGGTCGAAATGTTCGGCTTCGCCTTCGAGGATGGCCGTCTCGCAGGTGCCGCACACACCTTCGCGGCACAGGCACTCGACCTTGGCCGCCTTGGACTTCTCGATGGCCTGGAGGATGGTCATGCCTTGCTCGACTTCAAGTTCGGTGCCCGAGCGCGCCAGCACCACGGTGAAAGCGCTGCCGGCGGCAGGGGCGGCAGCGGCGAACTGCTCCCAGTGCACGCGTGACTCGGCGATCCCAGCTGCTGCGGCGCTGGCGATCACTGCGTCGATCAGCGGCTTGGGGCCGCAGACATAGAGATGCGCATCATCGGGCAGGTTGGCGCAGAGGGCGGCCAGGTCAAGCTTGCGCTCGAGGCTGTCGATGTAGAACCGTGTGCTGTGCGCATGCGGGCCATTTTCCAGGTCGGCCTGGAAGGCGCCGTGCTCGGGGGCGCGGAAGGCGTAGTGCAGTTCGTAGGGCGTCGCGCCGCCTTCGAGTTCGTGCAGTTGCGCCAGGAACGGAGTAATGCCGATGCCGCCGGCGATCAACACATGGCGACCTGCCTCCGGCTCCAGGGCGAACAGGTTGTTGGGGCTGGAGATGGTCAGTTCGCTGCCCACCTCCACCTGGTGATGCATGAACGCCGAGCCGCCCTTGGACTGCTCCTCGAGGCGCACGCCGATCTGGTAGCTGGACAGTTCGCGCGGGTCGCTCATCAATGAGTAGGCATTGCTGAACTGGCGCCCGTCGGCACCTTGCATCTGCACGATGACGTGGCTGCCACCGGTGAAGGCCGGCAGGGCGGCGCCGTCGGCGCGGGCCAGGGTGAAGCGCTTGATCAGCGGGGTGGCTTGCTCCACGCCGGTGACCTTTACCTTGAACATCTCGTATTGCTTGGCCATGGCGTACCTCGACAGCAAAGCCCCGCGCCAGGCCCTGGCGCGGGACGAACTTCAGGGAAATCAGTCGTCCAGGTGGGCGACGGCGATCAGGTTGTGGAAGTGGGCAATACCGTGCTCGCTGACACCGCTGCGCTGCTGGTCGACCATGATTCGGCCCTGGCCACGGTAGCCGCGGGACTTCAGGCCCTTCTGCACGCTTTCCACCAGGCGCAAGTCTTCTGGGCGGAACACTTCGCGGTACCAGTCGATGAGTTTTTGCTGCTCTTCGCTGATGTCCTTGTTGAGGAAGTAGATGTCGTAGTGTTGCAGGGTGGTTTCGGCATCGACCGGGAACTCGTAGATCACGGTCATGAAGTCGGCCCCTGGCGGCACGTTGAACATGGTGCACGGCCAGGCCCAGAAGCCGGCGAAGGACGGATCCTTGACCGATTCGTCGAATGTGAACGACTGCTCCGAAGGTGTCGCCACCCCGTACTGCAGGGTCCAGTTGCCGTGCAGGCTATGGCTGTACTGGCCGACGTCGACCGACGCGGAGAAACCAGGATGGGCCGGGGCGCAGTGGTAGCACTCCAGGTAGTTGTCGACGATGGATTTCCAGTTGGCCGGGGTGTCGCTGACGAAGCGCGCCGCCAGGTGCAGGTCGTCAATCACCGGGCAGGCCGCGCGCATGCGCTGCTGCAGGCCTGGAAGCTGGTCTTCGACGGAGCCTGCATCGTTGTCCATGTTGATGAAGATGAAGCCTGCGTATTCTTCAACGCGCAGTTGCACCAGGGTGGAGTTCTGCTTGTCGAAGTTGACCACGTTCTCGCAATTGCGCGCATGGGCCAGTTCGCCGTCGAGCTTGAAGGTCCAGGCGTGGTAGGGGCAGGTGATGACGTTCTTGGCCTTGCCGCTGCCTTCGAGCAACTGATGGCCGCGGTGCGGGCAGACGTTGTAGAAGGCACGCAGCACATCGTCGCGGCCACGCACGACGATGATGCTTTCGCCGATCACTTCGCGGGTGATGTAGGCATTCTTCTCGGCAACCTCGCTACCGTGGCCGACACAGATCCAGCTGCGGGCAAAGATCGCTTCCTTTTCGTGCTCGAACACCGAGGCCTTGGTATAGAAGTTGGCCGGGAGGGTATAGGCCTCTTCAGGGTTGATGCAGAAGTCGGCGGGCAGGCGTTTGAAATCGTTCATGGCTGTCTCTCGGTTTTATTTTGGTTGACGCGTATCTGTCAGTTAACAATCAGGGCAAAAAAATTTTCGATCCCGTGTCGAGCATCTTCGTAGGAGCGGGCTTGCCCGCGAAGGGCCCGCCCACTCACCACATACTCACCGGCGATCAGTGAACCGTCGCCGCGCTGCGCGGTGCTTTCGCGGGCGCTTGCTCACCGGCCAGGCGTGCCGCTTCTTCCTCGATGCGGTAGGCCGGCATGTCGCCGTAGTCCGCGGCAAGCCATTTGAAGAATCCGTAGATCTTCACCAGCAGGATCACCATGAACGGTATCGCGGTCAGGACCACTGCGGTCTTCATGGTCGACAGCGAGGCCTTGGCGAACAGCATGGCCAGCGGTACCAGGGTCAGCACCACACACCAGAACAGGCGCAGGGTCGGGCTCGGGTCTTCGCCTTCACGCAGGTTGCGGGTGCTGGTGGCGGCCACGGCGTAAGCGGCGGCGTCCATGTGCGAGGCACAGAACACGGCCATGATGAACAGGTACGCGGCCAGGAACAGCGTGCCCCACGGCAACGCCAGCAGCAGGTCGGTTACCGCCGCTTCGCCGCCCAGTTCACTGAGCATCTTCGGCACGTCGATCTGACCGTTGATGAACTGGTGCATGCTGTAGCTTTCCAGCGCGCCGAAGAAGAACCAGCAACCGAAGCTGCCGCCCATCAGCAGGGCGAACACCACTTCCTTGATCTGCCGGCCGCGCGATACACGGGCGACGAACATGGCAACGCCTGGGGCATAGGATACCCACCACAGCCAATAGAACACTGTCCAGTTGCGGGTGAAGGCGCCGTCGCCGGCCGGGTCGGTGAACAGGCTCATGTGCACGTAGTGCTGGAACATCAGGCCGACGGCGTTGGCCGTGTTGTTGATGGTGAACTGGGTCGGGCCGACCAGCAGCACCACGCCGGCGAACACCAGGGCGCCGATGCAGACCATCTTCGACAGGCGCTGCAGGCCGCCATCGATACCGATGTAGGAGCTGAGCGAGAACAGCAGCGCCACCGCGCCGATCACCAGCAGTTGCACGGTGAAGGTGTTGGGGGTGCCGACCAGGTCCGACAGGCCGCGGGTCAGGGTCGAGGCGGTCAATGCCAGCGACACGGTCAGCGCGCCCATCATGGTCAGCAGGAAGATCAGGTCCACTGCGCGGCCAACGGGGCCGGTGGCCTTGAAGCCGGTCACCGCTTCGATGATCGAGGCCAGGTTCAAGCCGCTCTTCTTGCGTACGTGGAAGTGATAGGCCAGGGCCAGCGATGCCAAGGCGTAGATCGACCAGGCGCTGATGCCCCAGTGGAAGAACGAGTAGCTGACGCTGTATTCCAGGGCCTGGGCGGACATCGGTGCGATGTTCAGGCCGGGTGTCTGGTAGTAGTAGGCCCATTCCATCACGCCCCAGTACAGGGTCGAGGACCCCATGCCTGCGCAGATGAACATGAACACCCAGGTGGTGGTGGCATATTCGGGTTTGCCACTGCCCAGGCGGATGTTGCCGTACTTGCTGAAGGCGATGTACAGCACCGCGAGGGTGCTGGCGAACACCAGCACCTGAACGCTGGTGCCGAAGGTACGGGTGGACAGTTCGAACAGCTGGTTGGCCATGCCTTCTGCCTGAACAGGGAAGGCTGCGAGGCCGATCACGGTGAGCAGTACAGCAAGCAGGCTCATGGCAATCAGGAACACGTCGATCTTTTTGTTATCGGGGGACATCAATTGTCTCCTGGAGCTTTTCTTGTAGTAGGAGTCAGGCGTTGGGGAAGTCCGTATCGGTGAGGCTTTTTTACTCTGTTAACCATTGATTAACACAAATCCATTGGTTAACGAAAAGTGTGCATGGATTTGTCGAGGGCCGCAAGAGGATCGTCGGACAATCCTGATGGCGGGTTTTGTGGCGATGTGGTCAAAGCGAGGCTGGTGCAGTTCCGGTGAGCGCGCGAAGCCCGCTCTATCCCTATGAGAGCGGCGGCCCGCCGCTCTCACGGATATCCATACTGCTGGTCAGGCGCCGAGCAGTTCGGCGATGGCCTTGCCGACCTCCTGAGTGGAACGGCTGCCGCCCATGTCGCGGGTGGTGTCGCCGTTGGCGATCACGGTCTCGATGGCCTTGAGGATGTCGTCGTGAGCGGCCTGGTAGCGCGCGTCGTCGCCGTCCTTGCCGAGGAACTCGAGCATCAGCGCGCCGGACCAGATCATCGCGATCGGGTTGGCGATGTTCTTGCCGTAGATGTCTGGCGCCGACCCATGCACCGGCTCGAACAGCGACGGGAACTTGCGTTCGGGGTTGAGGTTGGCCGAGGGCGCGATGCCGATGGTGCCAGCGCACGCCGGACCCAGGTCGGAGAGGATGTCGCCGAACAGGTTGGAGGCCACCACCACGTCGAAACGTTCTGGCTGCAGCACGAAGCGTGCGCAGAGAATGTCGATGTGCTGCTTGTCCCAGCTGATCTCGGGGTAGTGCGCGGCCATCGCGGCGGTGCGCTCGTCCCAGTAGGGCATGCTCACGGCCATGCCGTTGGACTTGGTCGCCGAGGTCACGTGCTTGCGCTCGCGGGTCTGGGCGACTTCGAACGCGTACTTGAGGATGCGGTCGACGCCGCGGCGTGTGAACACCGATTCCTGCAACACGAATTCGTTGTCGGTGCCTTCGAACATGCGTCCGCCGAGCGAGGAGTACTCACCCTCGGTGTTCTCGCGGATCACCACGAAGTCGATATCACCCGGCTGCTTGTTGGCCAGTGGGCAGGGCACGCCAGGGAACAGGCGCACCGGGCGGATGTTGACGTACTGATCGAAGTCGCGGCGGAACTTGAGCAGCGAGCCCCACAGCGAGATGTGGTCGGGGACCTTGTCTGGCCAGCCGACGGCACCGAAGAACAGCGCATCGAAGCCCTTGAGCTGTTCGAACCAGTCATCGGGCATCATCTTGCCGTGGGCCAGGTAGTAGTCGCAGCTGGCCCATTCGAAGAACTCGAATTGCAGGTCCAGGCCGTGCTTGCGTGCCGCGGCCTCGACCACGCGGATGCCTTCGGGGAGGACTTCGTTGCCGATGCCGTCACCCGGGATGGCGGCGATTTTGAAGGTCTTGGTCATGACGTGCATCTCGTGTGTGGGAACAGATGTGGCTCATGCTATAAGGAGGCGATTCAGAGATAATCCATCCATTCATTTATTCTTAGTGTACGTATCGTGAATAATCTGCCGAACCTCGACGACCTCGATATCTTCCTGCACGTGGCCCGTCGTGCCAGCTTTGCTGCAGTGGCGGACGAGCGCGGCATGTCGCCGGCGTTCGTCAGCAAGCGTATCCGGCTGCTCGAAGAAAGCCTGGGCGTACGCCTGCTGCATCGCACCACGCGACGGGTGACGGTGAGCGAGGAGGGCGAACGGGTCTATCAGTGGGCACAACAGATCTTCAATGCGCTCCAGGGCATGGACGACGATCTCAACGCCGGCCAGCGCGAGCCTGTCGGGCAACTGCGCATCGCCAGCAGCCTGGGGCTGGGGCGACGTTTCGTGGCACCAGCACTGTCGGAGCTGGCGGCGCGCTATCCGCGCCTGGACATCCGTCTGGACGTGCACGATCGGCTGGTGGACCTGATCGCCGAAGGTGTCGACCTGGACATTCGCGTGGGCAACGTCATCGCACCGCACCTGATTGCCAAGCCTCTGGCGCGCAATCGCCGGGTGCTCTGCGCGGCGCCGGCCTACCTGGCCCGGCACGGTACACCGCGCACCTTGGCGGAGCTGGCCAGCCACGACTGCCTGGTGATCAAGGAACGCGATCATCCGTTCGGCCTGTGGCACCTGGAGGGGCCCAGTGGCGAAGAAAGCGTGCGGGTGACCGGGCCGCTGTCGAGCAACCATGGCGAGGTGGCGCACCAGTGGTGCCTGGATGGGCGGGGAATCCTGCTGCGCTCGTGGTGGGATGTGCACGACAACCTGATCGATGGCCGTTTGGTACAGGTACTGGAGGATTACCAGCAGGCGGCGGACATCTGGGCGGTGTACACCGCGCCCCTGGCCGGATCGGCCAAGGTGCGGGTCGCGGTGGAGTTCTTCCGGCAGTATTTTGCCGAGCGGTATCGATTGCCGGGGTAACTTCAGTCTTTGCCCTCGACGGCAATCGGCCCTGTAGGAGTGGCCTTATGTTGCGAAAGGGCTGCGCAGAAGCGCCCGATACTCTGTGTATCTGCACAGATCCTGGACCCGCTACGCGGCACCTTTCAGGACACAAGCAGCGATTAGGCGCTCCGACTTGCCGCGAGACGACCGCTGCAAAACCGCCCAACCCTTGCGCAAACAGCTGACTGTTGCGCAACCCTGGGCCGCAACTGTGCTGGTCACTGTCGAAGGAATACCCTTATGCTGTAACGAAATATGTCTAGTAAAGCCTGAGAGAAGGAACACCGAAATGCCAGTCAAGGACCTGCTGATCGCTCTGGTGGTGATCATTGCCTGGGGCGTCAACTTCGTGGTCATCAAGGTCGGGCTCGACGGCCTTCCGCCCATGCTGCTCGGTGCCTTGCGTTTCATGCTGGTGGCGTTTCCGGCAATCCTCTTCATCAAGCGTCCGAACCTGCCCTGGCGTTGGCTGATTGCCTATGGCGCGACCATCTCGCTGGGGCAGTTCGCCTTCCTGTTCCAGGCCATGTACAGCGGCATGCCCCCGGGTCTGGCTTCGCTGGTGCTGCAGTCGCAGGCGTTCTTCACCCTGGGTTTCGCCGCGCTGTTTCTGGGCGAGCGCTTGCGCCCGGCCAGTGTACTCGGATTGCTGGTGGCGGCCGGCGGCCTTGCGGTGATCGGCAGCGAAGACAGCAGCCATGTGCCATTTGTGGCGCTGCTGTTGACCCTGTGCGCCGGCGCCATGTGGGGCATGGGCAATATCATTACCCGTCGCTTCGGCTCGGTGGATCTGGTGGCCCTGGTGATCTGGGGCGGGTTGATTCCGCCGCTGCCGTTCCTGGCGCTGTCGTGGTGGTTGGAGGGGCCGGAGCGCATCGGTCATGCGCTGGCCAACATCGGCATGAGTTCGGTGCTGGCGCTGCTCTACCTGGCGCTGGTCGCCACCATGCTCGGCTACAGCCTGTGGAGCACACTGCTGTCCCGTCACCCGGCCGGCAAGGTCGCGCCATTTTCGCTGCTGGTGCCGGTGATTGGCCTCAGCTCTTCGGCCTGGCTGCTCGACGAGCGCCTCAGCGCCGCGCAGGGTTGGGGGGCGCTGCTGGTGATGCTGGGGCTGCTGATCAATGTCTTCGGGCCTCGCCTGAGCCAGCGCCTGCGAGCTGCCAGCGCGCACTAGCGTTGTTCAGTGCAAGGCTCTGTTAGGATCTGGGGTTTTCCAGAACCACGGAGCCGCGCCCATGATCATTTCCACCACCAGCCAGCTCGAAGGTCGCCCGATCGCCGAGTACCTCGGCGTGGTCAGCGCCGAATCGGTGCAGGGCGTCAATTTCGTGCGCGATTTCTTCGCACGCTGGCGCGACTTCTTCGGCGGTCGCTCGCAAACCCTGGAAAGCGCATTGCGCCAGGCGCGCGAGCAGGCCACCGAGGAACTGCTGGAGCGGGCACGTCGCTTGCAGGCCGATGCAGTGGTTGGCGTGGACTTCGAAATCAGCATGCCGTC
Source organism: Pseudomonas sp. NBRC 111143 (assembly GCF_001320965.1). Classification (NCBI taxonomy): domain Bacteria; kingdom Pseudomonadati; phylum Pseudomonadota; class Gammaproteobacteria; order Pseudomonadales; family Pseudomonadaceae; genus Pseudomonas; species Pseudomonas sp. NBRC 111143. The sequence goes on from NZ_BCBT01000030.1 coordinate 68,894, forward strand.
CGTGCAGGGCGGAATGGTCGTGGTGTTCGCCACCGGCACGGCTGTGCTCCTTAGATAGCGGCCAGGTGCCATTGGTCGGGCAAAGGACTTTCGTCCGAGTGGTCTGCAAATGACCGACTAGTCTCATTTCTACGGGCCGTGTTTCTCTGGGCAAGCAGGTTGCTTGCCGACGCGGACGCCTTTGGAGGGAGACAGGGCATGAGCGAGTCCTATATCGAAGACCTGAACGACGCATTCCCGATCAATAACCAGGTGCGTTGCGGCCAGACGGCCTTTCACCTGGGTTTTGCCAACATGACCCTCGACGAATCCGAGCAGCTTCAGCCGGCCCATTTGCAGCGCAGCAAGAAAGGGCGTTTCACGCCACGGGTGCCAGCCAAGAAGTCATCCTGACGCCTCATTGATCCCATTGCGGGAGACCGCGCCAGGCATGAAAAAGCCCGGCCTTGCGGGCCGGGCTCAAGTAGCGGTGTACAACTCAGTTGAGTGGGTCGATCACCTTGACGGCCTGCTGCTCACGGGCAGCGGGCCATTCTTGTTGCAGGGTCATGAGCACGCGTTCGACGAACTGAGTGTCGGCGGCGGCCTTCTTGCCGACGTAGCCCTGGCCACGGCGGTAGACCTTGAAACGGGCGCACATGCTGTCGGGCATATGCAGGTCGGATTCGTCTTCGACGGTGTTGGCCGGCAGGCGGTCGAGGCGGACCTCGCCGGTCTGGCTGACCCACAGCAGGTGGTCGTCGAGGCTGTCCTTGCGCGCGGCGAACAGCTGGGCCAATTGGTCGATCGTAGGATTGTTGTTCAAGTTCATCATAAAGCCCCCATTACCCATTCGTTGGTGATTTTCACAGTTGGCGCCACAGCGGTGTAGCGCTCTACCAAGGCTGCTACAGCAGCATCGCAACAGGGGCTTTCTCACGCTGCCTTTTGGACAGTTTCCCTCTCCACGAACGGCCTGCGTTACCGCGCAGGCCGTCTGGAATACCCTTGCCACCGCTCCCGATCAGGGAGACGGCCTCATCATGCACAAGGCTGGGGAAGGGCGTCAATGGTTTTGTAGTGAAAATTTTTGCTCACTACATCTTGTCGGACAATCCTGCTTTTTCAGGGGAATAGCGTGTACTTGAGGTCATCCGTTTCAAGGAGTTCGCATGCGATTGTGTGAGGGCTGGTAGGTGCCTGCCGAAAGA
>NZ_BCBT01000031.1:0-66157 GCF_001320965.1 Pseudomonas sp. NBRC 111143
GATACACCACTGTGTTCGAATTCAGTGGTGTATCTGTGGGAGCGGGCTTGCCCGCGAAGAATTCAGTGGGGATCTATGGCCTAGCCACGCGACTCGACCCCAAGCTCATCCCACACCGACTCGGCCAGGTGGAAGGTCGCATTGGCCGCCGGGATCCCGCAATAGATCGCGCTCTGCATGATCACTTCCTTGATCTCCTCGCGGGTCACGCCATTGTTGGCCGCCGCGCGCAGGTGCAACTTGAGTTCCTCGTTGCGGTTCATGCCAATCAACATGGCGATGGTAATCAGGCTGCGGGTGTGGCGTGGCAACCCCGGACGGGTCCAGATATCGCCCCAGGCGTGGCGCGTGATCATCTCCTGGAACTCGCCATTGAAGTCGTTGAGTTTCTCCAGGCTGCGGTCCACATGGGCATCGCCCAGCACCGCACGACGCACCTGCATGCCAGCGTCGTAACGTTGTTTCTCATCCATGGCGTACTCCTCAGCGGGCCAACAGGAAATCGAGCACGCGACGGCTGAACGGCTCGCCGACCTCGACATTGGACAGATGCGCAGCCAGGAAGCCGGTGTACTCGGCGCCTGCCACATGCTCTTGGATGTACAGGCCACCCGAGGGCGGCGTTACCGCATCGGCCTCCCCGGAAATCACCAGCAGCGGCGCGCTGATCGCTCCCAACTGATCGCGGAAATCGGCATCGCGCACCGCTCCGCAGTTGGCGGCATAGCCCTGTGGCGAAGTGGTTGCGAGCATGTCGGTGATGCGCTTGACCTGATCCGCGTGCTCGCTCGACCACGCCGGGGTGAACCAGCGCTCGATGGACGCATCGCGCAACCCACGCATGGCCTCGGCGCCGTCGCGCAAGACCATTTCGATGCGCGGATTCCAGGTTTCAGGCGATCCGATCTTCGCCGCCGTGTTGCACACCACCAGACGCTGCAAACGCTCACCTGCATTGATGCCGAGCCACTGACCGATCAGGCCGCCCATCGACAACCCGCAGAAATGCGCGCGCTCGATCTGCAGAGCATCCAGCAGCGCCAGCACATCACGCCCCAGTTGTTCGATGCTGTACGGCCCTTCGGTGACCAGCGAATCGCCATGACCGCGCGTGTCGTAGCGCAGTACTCGAAAGTGTTCGGTCCACAGCGGCATCTGGGTATCCCACATGTGCAGGTTGGTGCCCAGCGAGTTGGACAGTACAAGCACGGGGGCGTGCTCGGGGCCTTCGAGTTGGTAGTTCAGTACGCCATCGGCCAGTTGCAAATGCGCCACAGCGGTCTCCTTCAAGCAGTGAAACGTTGATGTTCGGCCACAGCACGCGCCACCCAGACGCGGGCCTGGCCGAGGTAATGGGCAGGGTCGAGCAAGTGGTCGAGCGCTTCGCCAGACAGCTGTTCGGTGACCTGTGGCTCGTCGCCGAGCACGGCACGCAGGTGGCGCTGTTCGGCCACCGCGCGCTGGCAGCATTGCTCAAGCAGGTGATGGGCCTTGTCGCGCCCCAGACGCTGGGCCAGCACGATGCTCACCGCTTCGGCCAGCACCAGGCCTTGAGTCAGTTCAAGGTTGCGGCGCATGCGCTCGGCGTCCACCTCCATGCCCTCGGCGATCAGTTGTGCCTGGCGCAGGGCGCCGGAGACCAGGCAGCAGATGTCTGGCAGGGTCTCCCATTCGGCATGCCACAGGCCCAGGCTACGCTCGTGCTCCTGGGGCATGGCGGCGAACAGCGTCGACAGCAGCCCCGGCACGCGGGTCGCGGCGCCGATCAGCACCGCTGCACCCACAGGGTTGCGCTTGTGCGGCATGGTCGAAGAGCCGCCCTTGCCCGGCGCAGCAGGCTCGAACACCTCGCCAGCCTCGGTCTGCATCAACAGGCTGATATCGCGACCGAATTTGCCCAGGCTGCCGGCAACCAGGCCCAGCACCGAGGCGAACTCCACCAGGCGGTCGCGCTGGGTGTGCCAGGGCTGCTCGGGCAAGGCGAGGCCAAGTTGTGCCGCCAGCGCCTCGGCCACCGGCAATGCCTTGCTACCCAGCGCCGCAAGGCTGCCAGAGGCCCCCCCGAATTGCAGGCACAACAGGCGCGGACGCAGCTCCTGCAAGCGCTGGCGGTGACGGGTCAACGCCCCGAGCATACCGGCCAGCTTCATGCCCAGCGTCACAGGCGTGGCGTGCTGCAGCCAGGTGCGTCCCACCAGCGGCGTGTCGGCATGCAGCAAAGCCTGGCGTGCGAGGGTGTCGGCGAGCTTTTCCAGATCTGCCTCGATCAACCCCAGGGCATCACGCAGTTGCAGAACCAGGCCAGTGTCCATCGCATCCTGGCTGGTAGCCCCCAGGTGCACATAACGCTCGGCCTCCGGCACGCCACTGGCAACCACCTTGCCCAGTGCCTTGACCAGCGGGATCGCCGAGTTGCCAGCCACCGCAATGGCCTGCGCCAGCGCTTGCACGTCATAGCGCTCGGCCTTGCATGCCGCCTCGATGGCTGCCACCGCGATGTGCGGCACCAGCCCTGCGTCAGCCTCGGCGCGCGCCAGGGCAGCCTCGAAGTCGAGCATGCCCTGCAGGCGGCCATGGTCGCTGAACACCTCGCGCATGGCCGGGGCGGTGAAGTAGGCATCGAACAGTTGGTTGCTCATGCAACGTCCTTAGTGATCATGGTGCAGGTACGCCGCCTGCTTGGGCAGGCGCAGGCTGAACAGGAAGGCCACCGCCATCATGGCGGTCACGTACCAGTAGAACGTGTTCTCCATCCCCAGCGTCTTCAAGCCCAGGGCGACGTATTCTGCCGAACCGCCAAAGACCGCGTTGGCTACGGCATAGGCCAGGCCCACACCCAAGGCACGCACCTGAGGCGGGAACATCTCGGCCTTCACCAGGCCGCTGATGGAGGTATAGAAACTGACGATGCACAGCGCGAGGGTCACCAGCACGAAGGCCATGAACGGGCTGGTCACGGTCTTGAGCGCCATCAGCAGCGGCACGGTGAACAGAGTGCCCAGCGCGCCGAACAACAGCATCGAGTTACGTCGGCCGATACGGTCGGACAACATGCCGAACAGTGGCTGCAGGATCATGAACAGGAACAGCGCGCCAGTCATCACGAAGCTGGCGCTCTTGGCGTTCATGCCGGCCGTGTTGACCAGGTACTTCTGCATGTAGGTGGTGAAGGTGTAGAAGATCAACGAACCGCCAGCGGTATAGCCCAGCACCGTGATGAAGGCTGCGGCGTGGTTGCGGAACAGGCCACTGACGCTGCCGGCATCTTTATCCTGGCGAGTCTCGGCACTGCTGGTCTCTTTCAGCGATCGGCGCAGCATCAGCGAAATCAGCGCGGCGACGGCGCCGACCACGAACGGAATGCGCCAGCCCCAGGCGCGCAGTTCTTCTTCAGTGAGCAATTGCTGCAGGATCACCACCACCAGCACCGCCAGCAACTGGCCGCCGATCAGGGTGACGTACTGGAACGAGGCGAAGAATCCACGCTGGCCGCGCAGGGCCACCTCACTCATGTAGGTCGCGGTGGTGCCATACTCACCGCCGACCGACAGGCCCTGGACCAGTCGCGCAAACAGCAGCAGTGCCGGCGCCCAGGTACCGATGCTCGAATAGGTCGGCAGGCAGGCGATCAGCAACGAGCCTGCGCACATCATCAACACCGAGATCATCAACGAGTTCTTGCGCCCGTGACGGTCGGCCAGGCGGCCGAAAATCCAGCCACCGATGGGGCGCATCAGAAAGCCTGCGGCGAACACCCCGGCCGTGTTGAGCAACTGCACCGTGGGGTCGTCGGAGGGGAAGAACGCCGGAGCGAAGTAAATGGCGCAGAAGGCATAGACATAGAAGTCGAACCACTCCACCAGGTTGCCGGAAGAAGCCCCGACGATGGCGAAGATACGGCTTTTACGCTCCTCGCCCGTGTAATGGATTGCGGTCATGGCGTGCTTACTCCTCGAGGGTTACCATCAATTCTAGACATACCCGGTAACACTCTCGTTCCGCTTGGGGGCTGACCATTAGCCTTATGTCTTGCAGGTCCGGCCTCTTCGCGGGCAAGCCCGCTCCCACAGGATGGCGTGAGCGGCTTGCCCACGAAGAGGCCGGCACAGGTCAAACCCGCTCGATGGCCAGCGCCAACCCCTGCCCCACGCCGACACACATGGTTGCCAGGCCCTTGCGTCCGCCGCTCTTCTCCAGTTGGTGCAGCGCCGTCAGCACCAGCCGCGCGCCGCTCATGCCCAGCGGATGCCCCAGGGCGATCGCTCCGCCATTGGGGTTGACCTGAGGCGCATCGTCCGCCACGCCCAGCTCGCGCAGCACCGCCAGGCCCTGGCTGGCAAAGGCTTCGTTGAGTTCGATCACATCGAAATCAGCCACGGCGATACCCAGGCGCTCGGTGAGCTTGCGCACAGCAGGCACGGGGCCTATGCCCATCACCCGCGGCGCCACGCCGGCACTGGCCATACCCAGGACACGGGCACGTGGGGTCAGGCCGTGTTTCTTCACCGCATCGGCCGATGCCAGGATCAGCGCCGCGGCGCCATCGTTCACACCCGACGCATTGCCAGCAGTGACGGTCTTGTCCGCGCCATTGACCGGCTTGAGCCTGGCCAGCGCTTCCAGGGTGGTGTCCGGGCGCAGGTGTTCATCCTGCTCGACCAGGGTTTCGCCCTTTTTGTGGACGATACGCACCGGCACGATCTCCTCGGCGAAGAAACCTGCTGCCTGAGCGGCAGCGGCCTTCTGCTGGCTGCGCAGGGCGAAGGCATCCTGGTCGGCACGCGAGACCCGGTGATCGTCGGCAACGTTGTCGGCAGTCTCAGGCATGGCATCGACACCGTACTGAGCCTTCATCAACGGGTTGATGAAGCGCCAGCCGATGGTGGTGTCTTCAAGCTTCATGTTGCGCGAGTAGCCACTCTCGGCCTTGCCCATCACGAACGGCGCGCGCGACATCGACTCGACGCCACCAGCGATGGCCAGCTCCATCTCGCCACTGGCGATGGCGCGAAACGCCGTGCCGACCGCATCCATGCCCGAGGCGCAGAGGCGGTTGAGGGTCACGCCGGGAATGCTCTCGGGCAGGCCAGCCAGCAGCAGCGCCATGCGCGCGACGTTGCGGTTATCCTCGCCGGCCTGGTTGGCGCAGCCGAGAAACACTTCGTCGAGCTGATCCCAGCGAACCTGCGGGTTGCGCTCGACCAGCGCCTTGAGCGGCACCGCCGCCAGGTCGTCGGCGCGCACACCAGCCAAGGCGCCGCCGAAACGGCCAATCGGGGTACGGATCGCGTCGCAGATGAATACGTCACGCATCAGGCTTCTCCTGCGCTCTGGCCATGGGCTGCTGCAGTACGGGCTTCAAGATCACGCAGGGCGGTCAATTCTGTCTCGCTCGGCTCGGCGGTGGCCTGCACGTCATCGGCAAAGCGAATCGCCCAGCCGGTGGCGGCGACGATCTGTTCGCGGGTCACGCCCGGATGGATCGAGGTAACGACGAATTCGTGGGTGCCGACTTCCGGCTCCATGATGCACAGGTCGGTGATGATGCCCACCGGCCCCTCGCCGGGCAGGCCCAGGCGCTTGCGCGAATCACCGCCCTCGCCGTGCCCGACCGAGGTGATGAAGTCGAGCTTGTCGACGAAAGCGCGCGGCGACTGCTTCAGAATAATCAGCACCTGCTTGGCGGAGCCTGCGATCTCTGGCGCACCGCCCGCGCCCGGCAGGCGAGTCTTGGGCGCGTGGTAATCACCGACCACGGTGGTGTTGATGTTGCCGAAGCGGTCGACCTGGGCGGCGCCGAGGAAGCCCACGTCGATACGACCGCCCTGGAGCCAATAGCGGAAGATCTCGCCGGTCGGCACCACGGTGTCAGCGGTCTCGGCCAACTCGCCATCGCCGATCGACAGCGGCAGCACACTCGGTTTGGCACCGATCGGGCCAGACTCATAGATCAGCACCACGTCGGGCGACGAGGTCAGGCGCGCCAGGTTGGCGGCCTTGGACGGCAGGCCGATCCCCACGAAGCAAACGGCGCCGTTACGCAGGCGACGGGCCGCGGCCACGGTCATCATTTCGGAGGTGGAGTAGCTCATTGTTCAGCCTCCAGCTTGCGCTTGAATTCGGTGAAGTCGGTGGTACCGCGGATGTAGGTGTCGATCCAGGCCGTGAAGGATTCGCGGTTGCGTGCGATCGGGTCCCAGGCCTGGTAGAAGCGGTTGTCACGCTCGTAATAGCCATGGGCGTAGGACGGATGCGCGCCGCCCGGTACCAGGCACACTGCGCTGAGTGCCCAGGTCGGCAGTACGCAGGCGTTCATCGGCGCTTGCAGGTCGTCGACGATTTCCTCGACTGTGACGATGCAGCGCTTGGCGGCCAAGGCCGCTTCCTTCTGCACCCCGAGGATGCCCCACAGCAGCACGTTGCCCTTGCGGTCAGCTTTCTGCGCGTGGATCACGGTGACATCCGGGCGAACCGAAGGCACGGCAGCCAGCACTTCGCCCGTGAACGGGCAAGTGACCGACTTGATCAGCGGGTTGACCTTGGGCAGGTCGGAGCCGGCGTAGGCACGCAATACCGCGAACGGCAGGCCGGAGGCGCCGGCAACGTAGGCGTTGGCTAGGTCGGCATGGCTGTGCTCTTCGATCTCGATCGCGTGCGGCCATTGTTTCTCCACGGCGTCGCGCAGGCGATGCAGCGAGCCGACCCCCGGGTTGCCGCCCCACGAGAAGATCAGTTTGCGCGCACAACCGGCACCGATCAGTTGGTCGTAGATCAGGTCCGGGGTCATGCGCACCAGCGTGAGGTCGCGTTTGCCCTGGCGGATGATTTCGTGACCGGCCGCGGTCGGAATCAGGTGGGTGAAACCTTCGAGGGCAACGCTGTCGCCGTCGTGGACGAACTGCTTCACGGCATCATGAAGCGAGAGGATTGCTGCCATTGGAGACTCCTGGTCAGGCTGAGTCGGGTTTGAGTGCAGCGTCGCTGCGATGGGCTCAGATTAAGGAGACCGGGGGTGGGGAAACAATCCGATAATCGACCTTTTGTGCGGTTATCGAACGGTTTGAATGCGTTACCGATGATGACGGATGGCGACCTTTTCGCGGGCAAGCCCGCTCCCACAAGGGAGTAACTGTCTTGCTCAAAATCTAAAGGCCAGCCCAATCCCTGGACTGCCCCAAGGGTTGGATTTGTGTCCAACTTCTTGGGGGCAGTCCCAATCCCTGTGGGAGCGGGCTTGCCCGCGAAAAGGCCACTCCCCCCAATGCCTGATCAGGTGGCGTCAGCGTGACTCACCAAGCCTTTGACGATAACCCCGACGGTCGCCAGCGCCGCCGGCACCAGAAGCGCGGTCAGCACCTGCTCGAAGGTCCAGCCCAGCCCCAGCAGCGTCGCCCCGCTCCAGGCTCCGAGAATCGCGCCGAAACGGCCAATGCCCAGCATCCACGACACCCCCGTGGCCCGCCCCTGGGTCGGATAGAAGCGCGCTGCCAGCGACGGCATCGCCGACTGTGCTCCGTTCACGCACATCCCCGCGACCAGCACCAGAATGGCCAGCACCGTGATGTTGCCCAGGCTTTGACCCACCGCGTAGGCAAACACCCCGGCCAGCAGGTAGAAAATGCCGATGACCTTGTGCGGGTTGAAGCGGTCCATCGCCCAGCCCACCGCCACGGCACTGAGTACGCCGCCGAACTGGAACAGCGCACCGATGAAGGCTGCTGTTTCAAGGCTGGCGCCACTGTCGCGCATCAGCGTCGGCAGCCAACTGGTCAGCAGGTAGACGATCACCAGGCCCATGAAGTAGGTCAGCCATAGCAGCACCGTGCCCAGGCCATATGTGCCAGAGAAAATGACCGCGAAGACGTTGCGCGCAGCCACGGCCTTCTGCTCCGGCACGCTGAAGCTCGCGGCCTGGGCAACCACGGCCGGAGCGATCGGGGCAAGCGTCTTGCGCACCTTGTCGGTGCCGCGATTGCGCACCACCAGAAAACGCGCCGACTCCGGCAACCACACCAGCAGCACCACCGCCAGCAGCAACGGCAGCACACCGCCCAGCACCAGCAGGCTGTGCCAGCCGTAGGCTGGGATAAGCTTGGCAGAGATGAAGCCACCACCGGCCATGCCCAGGTTGAAGCCGCAGAACATGCTGGTCACCAGCAGCGACTTCAAGCGCTCCGGGGTGTATTCGGACAGCAGGGTCGTGGCATTGGGCATGCCAGCGCCCAGGCCGAGGCCTGTCAGGAAACGCAGCACCAGCAGTTGATCGACATTGCTGGCGTACGCCGAGGCCAGGCTGAAACCGCCGAACACCAGTACCGCGCCTACCAGCACGCCCTTGCGACCGAAGCGGTCTGCCAGCGGCCCGGAACCCAGGGCACCGAAGACCATGCCAATCAGTGCGGCGCTCATTACCGGGCCCAGGCTGGCACGGTCGATCCCCCACTCCTGGGACAGCGCCGGAGCGATGAACCCCATCGCTGCGGTGTCCAGGCCATCGAGGAAGACAATCAGGAAGCACAGGATCACCACACGCCATTGATAGCGGGACAGCGGCTGGTCGTTGATGAACGACTGTACATCGAGGCAGTTGCCGACAGCAGTTTGCGGTTTGTTCATTGTTGTTATCCAGAAGATGGGCGCGGGTACACCGCTGCGACCAATAAGGCGCAGGGCTAAAGAAACCGGTACGGGCGTTGAAATCAGCTGGGTAACGATGCAACTGCGCAAGGCAGCGAGGGGACAGTGGTCATGGGCTTGTCTCGTGTTGTTATTGTCCGGTCGGCAGCGCCGACCGTTGCGAGAAACATTAATCAGCACCTGCGGCGGGCGCAATTCACGAGGAACGACATTGTGCGTTTATCGCACAAGAATAGTTCTACCGCTTGTCCACCTATTGCGGCGGCGCGCCATCCCAGACGCTCAACCGAACAACTGATGGCAAAGATCGCGGCTGGCCGACAACAGTATGGGCAAGAAGCGCTGTTCCAGTTCGTTGCGCGTCACCCGTCCGACGTGGGTGCTGACGTTCAGTGCTGCCAGCACTTGCCCTGAAGCGTCATAGATCGGCACGGCGATCGAGCGCAACCCCTGCTCCAGCTCCTGGTCGACCACACACCAGCCCTGGGCGCGCACCTGTTGGATGCAGGCGAACAGCGACTCGGGATCATGCAAGGTGCGGCTGGTTCGGGCCTTGAGATCGGCGCGCTCGAAGTACTCGCGCAGGCTGGTGTCGTCCAGTGCCGCCAGGAGGATTCGGCCCATGGAGGTGCAATAGGCCGGTAGGCGGCCACCCACCGACAGGTCGACCGAAATCAGACGCTCCACCGTCGCCGAGCGGGCGATGTAGAGAATGTCGTCGCCTTCGAGGGTCGCCATGTTCGCCGCTTCGTGCAGTTGCTCGCTGATACGGTCAAGGTAGGGCTGGGCCGAGACGGCCAGCGGCGTCGAGGAGAGGTAGGCATGTCCCAGCGTCAGCACCTTGGGCAGCAACGAATAGGTACGTCCGTCGGAAGTGGCGTAACCGAGTTTGATCAAGGTGTGCAGACAACGACGCACTGCGGCGCGGGGGATTTCCGTGCGGTGGCTGATCTGGGCAATAGTCAGGTGGCGCTTGCGCTCCTGGAAGGCCTGGATCACCGCCAGCCCCCGGGCCAGAGACGTCATGAAGTCGGGGTCGCCGGTGAACGCCTGAATGCGCTTGGCCGGCGATGCGACGATCGGCGGGGCCAGGGAAGGCGAGACGGCACGCTGCGGATCGCTGGGCGTGGAAGCGTTGGTTTCATCGTTCATCGGCAGACCTCAAAAAAAACGGCGCTTCGTGCGATTATCGAACAAGCGGCCGATAATCGCAATTGACCGCCGACACGTTTGCTTATACCTTTCTCATGCCCTTGTGGCTTCTTTGGAGAGACTGGTCAGGTACCCACCGTAGAAGACTAAAGGCAGCGGCCTCGCTTACCAGCGAGGCCGTTTTCATTTCTGCACTGTTTATCCGAACTTTACTCGGTACGTCGCCTCCAACTTCCCAAGTACAACGGGTCAACTCCCCATTGCACGATCAGGCTCGAGTAAAGGCCGTGGCCATTGGTGATTCGACGGTTATAATTCGGCGCTCGGGTCTGTATGCACGCTGGGAAATGGATCCACGCGCACCGCGTGTTACAGCCCCGTACCGAGAACCTCTTCAATTTATCAGGTCGATACTGTGACGAAAGATGAACTGCGCGCCGAACTCGAGCGCCAGGCAGAACGTTACAAGGATGTTTATGGTGGTGAAGTCACCACTTATGCTGCCCAACCGGAACCGGAACGCAAACCCTGGCGCAAACGTGCCAGCCTCCTTGACCAAGCCTTCTCCGAGGAACTGGAGAAGATGGAAAAGGAACGGCGCCCCGAAGAGCCTTGAGCTCAGGGCGTGATCGCAATGCGCCATGGCGCTGAACGCCATGGCGCCGTGCGCTTTTTCTGCAATCGACGATGATGAAATGGAATTACACAAATTTCATACAATCGTTTGAATCCTGCGAAACCCTTCAATTGATCGCGTATTCGCTGCAATTCGACGAAATTAACGGTTTTTTATTCGTCGATTTCGCTTTGCTTCCTACCGCCGAACCGGCATGGCCGCATTAGAAAAGCTGCCATCTGTCTGTCACGGGTGCATCGATTGCCATGGTTTTCTGGCATAATCCGGCCCCCCTACGACCGCCAGAAAACCTTCATGATCGATTTATTCAGCGGACTGGATGCCTGGGTAGCCGTGAGCCTGGTGCTCGCCCTCACCTTCGTGCTCGCATTCGAGTTCATCAATGGCTTTCATGACACCGCCAACGCGGTAGCCACCGTCATCTATACCAAAGCCATGCCGCCGCACCTGGCCGTGTTCTTCTCGGGTGTGTTCAACTTCCTCGGGGTTCTGCTCGGCGGTGTCGGGGTGGCCTATGCCATCGTGCACCTGCTGCCGGTCGAGCTGCTGATCAACGTGAACACCGGGCATGGCCTGGCCATGGTCTTCTCCCTGCTCGCCGCCGCCATCACCTGGAACCTGGGAACCTGGTATTTCGGTATCCCGGCGTCCAGCTCGCACACCCTGATCGGCTCGATTCTCGGGGTTGGCCTGGCCAACGCACTGCTCAGCGACATCCCGCTGGGTGACGGCGTGAACTGGCAGAAAGCGATCGACATCGCCATGTCGCTGGTGGTCTCGCCCATGGCCGGCTTCGCCGTTGCCGCACTGGTGCTGATTGGCCTGAAATGGTGGCGCCCGCTGTCGAAGATGCACAAGACCCCCGACCAGCGCCGCAAGCTCGACGACAAGAAGCACCCACCCTTCTGGAACCGCCTGGTGCTGGTGATTTCGGCCATGGGCGTGAGCTTCGTGCACGGCTCCAACGACGGCCAGAAAGGCATTGGCCTGATCATGCTGGTGCTGATCGGTATCGTCCCGGCCAAGTTCGTTCTCGACCTGAACAGCACCACCTACCAGATCGAGCGCACCCGCGACGCCACCCTGCACATGAGCCAGTTCTACCAGCGCAATGCCGCCACGCTTGGCGAGTTCCTGGCGTTGGGCAAGGCCAAGTCGAACGACCTGCCGGAGCAGTTCAGTTGCAACCCGCAACAGACAGAGCCAACCATTGCCGCGCTGCAGACCTCGCTCCAGGGTGTGACCGACTACCGTGACCTGAACGCCGAACAGCGTGTGGAAGTCCGTCGCTACCTGCTGTGCCTGGACGACACCGCGAAAAAGGTCGGAAAACTGCCAGGGCTGGATAGCCGCGAGAAGGCCGACCTGGAAAAACTGCGCAAGGACCTCACCGCAACCACCGAATACGCCCCGTTCTGGGTGATCGTCGCCGTCGCCCTGGCCTTGGGCCTGGGCACCATGGTCGGCTGGAAGCGTGTGGTACTGACCGTTGGCGAGAAGATCGGCAAGCAGGGTATGACCTACGCCCAGGGCATGTCGGCACAGATCACCGCAGCTTGCGCCATCGGTATGGCCAACGTGTTCAGCCTGCCGGTCTCGACCACCCACGTACTGTCGTCGGGTGTTGCCGGGACCATGGTCGCCAACAAGAGCGGCCTGCAAGGCGGCACGGTGAAGACCATCCTGCTGGCCTGGGTACTGACCCTGCCAGCCTCGATGGGCCTGGCGGCTGGCCTGTTCTGGCTCGCCTCCAAAGCGATCGGCTGACACCTGCAGCATTGAAAAAGGCGCCCGCGACGGCGCCTTTTTCATGCCCTGGGGAAACTCAGCGCTTCTTGCCTCCCAGCAAGATCCCATCAAGCCCCGCACCAGTTGCCTGCCCAACTGGTTGGCGGCCTGGCGCACCGCCGACTTGATCGCCTGCCCTGCCGCACTCTGCAAGAACTCACCCGCCTTCTCGGCCAGGCTGTCTGCGTCAGCCTTGGGCTGAGGCGCCGGCTCCACCGGCTCGCCCTTGCGCTGGGTCAGCAGCTCATAGGCCGACTCACGGTCGATCGGTTTGTCATAACGTCCTGCCAGAGGCGATTGCGCGATCAGTGCACTGCGCTCCGCCGTGGTGAGCGGGCCGATCCGCGATTGCGGCGGCGCCACCAGCACGCGCTGGACGACCTCTGGTGTCCCCTTGTCCTGCAAGGTGCCCACCAACGCCTCGCCGATCCCCAGTTCGGTGAGTACCGTCAGGGTATCGAACGCAGGATTGGGACGAAAACCGTCAGCCACGGCCCTGAGCGACTTCTGCTCCTTGGCAGTGAAGGCCCGCAGCCCGTGCTGGATGCGCAAGCCCAGCTGCGCCAGTACGGCATCGGGCAGGTCGCCCGGGGACTGGGTAACGAAGTACACCCCCACACCCTTCGAACGGATAAGTCTCACCACCTGCTCCAGACGATCCTGCAGGGCCTTGGGGGTCCCGTTGAACAGCAGGTGCGCTTCGTCGAAGAACAGCGCAAGCACCGGCTTGTCGGCGTCGCCGCGCTCCGGCAGTTGCTCGAACAGCTCGGCCAGCAGCCACAGGAGGAAGGTCGCATAAACCTTTGGCGCCTCGTGCACCAGGCGGCTGGCGTCAAGCAGGTGGATGCGCCCGCGGCCATCGCTATCGACCCGCAGCAGATCCTCCAGTTGCAGCGCCGGCTCACCGAACAACGCCTCGGCCCCCTGCTGTTCCAGCGTGGCCAGGCGCCGCTGCAAGGCTTGGGTCGAAGCGGTGGTCATCAGCGCGCTGTCCTCGCCCAGCAGCTGTGGGTTGTCCTTCAGATGGCCAAGCAGCGCCTTGAGGTCTTTCAGGTCGAGCAGCAACAGCCCCTCGCGGTCGGCAACCTTGAACGCCGCATAGAGCGCCGCCTGCTGGCTGTCGGTCAGTTCAAGCAGGTTGCCCAGCAGCAACGGACCCATTTCGCTGAGGGTAGTGCGCAACGGATGACCACTCTGCCCGGCGATGTCCCACAGGCTCACCGGGTAGGCCTTGGGCTGGTGGGCGAGCCACGGCATCCCGGCAATGCGTTCGGCCACCTTGCCCTGGGGCGAACCCGCCGCCCCCAGGCCACACAGGTCTCCTTTCACGTCTGCCGCGAACACTGCCACACCCGCGTCGCTGAACACCTCGGCCAGACGCTGCAGGGTCACGGTCTTGCCGGTGCCGGTCGCTCCGGCGACCAGTCCATGGCGGTTGGCCAAGCGCATGGCCTGGCCGACTGGCAAGCCGTCTAGACCGGCACCTACAACGATTTGCGAAGAATCCGACATCTTATTTCATCCTCTTCTCAAGCTTTGCCTAAAAGCGGCCGATATGCAGAGGCGATATTGACCCGAAATACAGGACACAACCCACCAAGGCTCACCGGATTGTTGCACTGTTTTCTGCTGTGCTTCGTGCGAGCGACCCGATAAAACCTTAGCGGACCCGACGACGTCATGAACAAAAGCCTTCGTTTCAGCCACAAGATTCTCTTGGCGGCCTCTCTGATCGTGATACTGGCCTTTGCGCTGTTCACGTTGTACAACGACTATCTCCAGCGTAATGCCATTCGCGCCAATCTGGAGAGTTACCTGGCAGAAATGGGCCAGTCCACGTCCACCACGATCCGCAACCTGTTCGAAGGGCGGATCCGGCTGGTGGAAAACCTTGCGCAGAATATCGCCCAGCATCCGGCCGATGCCGAAACCCTGATGGGGCAACAGGCGCTGATCTCCAGTTTCCTCACGGTCTACCTGGGCAAGGTCGACGGCAGCTTCAGCGTGCGCCCCGACAGCAAGATGCCCGACGGCTACGACCCGCGCGTACGCCCCTGGTACAAGGATGGCATGGCCGCCAGCGGCCCTCTCCTCACCGAACCCTACATCGACATGACCACCAACAAGATGGTCATGGGCATCCTCGACAAGGTGTCCAGCGATGTCGGCGTGGTCGGCGGCGACCTGGCGCTGGACGGCCTGGTACAGATCATCAACTCGTTGAACTTCGGCGGCATGGGCTACGCGTTCCTGGTTAACGACCAGGGCAAGATCCTGGTGCACCCGGACAATGCCCTGGTGATGAAATCGCTGTCGGAGGCCTTCCCACAGAACACCCCGAAATTGTCCCGCGAGTTGACCGAGGTGCAGGTCGACGGCCAGGCGCGACTGCTCACCTTCACCCCCATCCAGGGCCTGCCTTCGGCCAACTGGTACATCGGCCTGTCGGTGGACAAGGACAAAGCCTTCAGCATGCTCAGCACCTTCCGTAACTCGGCGGTGATAGCCACGCTGGTGGCGGTGGTCATCATCATCGCCCTGCTCGGCCTGCTGATCCGCGTGCTGATGCAACCGCTGCACACCATGACCCGTGCCATGGAGGACATCGCCGAAGGTGAAGGCGACCTGACCAAGCGCCTGAACATCCATAACCATGACGAGTTCGGTGTGCTCGGCAGCGCATTCAACCGCTTCGTCGAACGGGTGCACAGCTCGATTCGCGAAGTCTCCTCGGCCACCGAGCAGGTCAACGAAGTGGCGCTGCGGGTGGTCAGCGCCTCCAACTCCTCGATGCTCAACTCGGACGAGCAGGCCAACCGCACCAACAGCGTCGCCGCCGCCATCAACGAGCTGGGCGCCGCGGCCCAGGAAATCGCCGGCAATGCCGCACAAGCCTCGCAGCATGCCAGCTCTGCCCGATTGCTCGCCGAAGAAGGGCAGCAGGTGGTCGAGCACAATATCCAGGCGATGAACCGCCTGTCGGCGCTGATCGTCAGTTCCAGCGCGCATATCGAGGCCCTCAACGACAAGACCGTCAACATCGGCCAGATCCTCGAGGTCATCACCAGCATCTCCCAACAGACCAACCTGCTGGCGCTGAACGCGGCCATCGAGGCCGCCCGTGCCGGTGAGGCCGGCCGCGGTTTCGCGGTGGTGGCCGACGAGGTGCGCAACCTCGCCCACCGTACCCAGGAATCGGCGCAGCAGGTCCAGGGGATGATCGAGGAGTTGCAGGTCGGCGCCCGCACCTCGGTCGAGACCATGGACCAGAGTCAACGCCACAGCCAGGACGGCGTGCAGATCGCCAATCAGGCCGGCGAGCGCTTGGGCAGTGTGACCCAGCGCATTGGCGAGATCGACGGCATGAACCAGTCGGTGGCCACCGCCACCGAGGAACAGACCTCGGTGGTGGAGTCGATCAACATGGACATCAACGAGATCAACACGCTCAACCAGGAGGGCGTGGAAAACCTGCAGGCCACCCTGCGCGCCTGCTCCGATCTGGAACAGCAGGCCGCGCGCCTCAAGCAACTGGTGGGCAGTTTCCGTATCTGACGCCTCAGGGCTGTACAGCACCTCTGGGAGCGGCGCGACTCGCCCGCTCCCGCAGCGGGCAAGCCAGTATGCCCCGCCGCCCAATCCCGATCGAACAAACTATCCTTCATAAAGGTCAACCTTTAGGCGCGTCACCGTCGGTCTGTTACCGCCGGATGACAGACCCGAAGACGATCCCGGAGGGATGCTGATCGTGCACATCGCTGACATCACCATGTTCTACGCCCCGGCCAGCGGCGGTGTACGGACCTATCTTGATGCCAAACACCATCGCCTCGACGCCATGCCCGGCGTACGCCACAGTCTGCTGATCCCCGGCCCCAGCGCCCGTGATGCCAATGGCATCTACCAGGTGCCAGCCCCGCCCTTGCCGTTCGGCAAGGGCTACCGTTTTCCGGTACGCCTGACGCCCTGGTGCAACGTGCTGCGCCGCCTCAAGCCTGACCTGATCGAGGTCGGCGATCCCTACCTCACCGCCTGGGCCGCCCTTGAGGCGCGACGCAAGCTGGACGTGCCGGTGATCGGCTTCTATCACTCCGACCTGCCATTGCTGGTCAGCAACCGCATGGGCAACTGGTTCACCCCCAATGTCGAAGCCTATGTCAGCAAGCTCTACGGCAATTTCGATCGGGTGCTGGCGCCGAGCCAGGTGATGGCCGACAAACTGCGCCGTCTTGGCGTGCGGGATGTGCATGTACAGCCCCTGGGGGTCGACCTGAATACCTTCCACCCCGACAGGCGCGATCCGCACCTGCGGGCCCAGCTCGGCCTTCCAGACACTACTCGTCTGCTCGTCTTCGCCGGTCGCGGCTCGCGGGAGAAGAACCTGCCAGTGCTGCTCGAGTGCATGGGCCACCTGGGTCGCCATTACCACCTGTTGCTGGTCGGCTCGAACATGCCGGCCAACGTGCCGGACAACGTCAGCGTGATCGACCACTTCTGCCCCGCCGATGAAGTGGCCCGCCTGCTCGCCAGTGCCGACCTGTTGCTGCACGCCGGCGACCAGGAAACCTTTGGCCTGGTGATACTCGAGGCCATGGCCAGCGCCACACCGGTGGTCGCCGTGCGCGCCGGGGCTTTCGGCGAGATCGTCAACGACCAGTGCGGGCGCCTGTGCCAGGCCAACGACAGCCAGGCAATGGCCGGGGCAGTGCGCGAAATCTTCGAAGCCGGCGTGCGCCCTCTCGGCGCCCAGGCCCGTCGCCATGTGGAGCAGCATTACTCATGGGACAGCGTGGTCGATGGCCTGCTGCTGCACTACCAGGCCGTGCTTGGCCTGTCGCCACAGGTACGCGCCCATGCGTGAAGCGCCCGCCGATTCGCGTAGCCTGATGCTGGTGATGCACGATGTCGCGCCCGAAACCTGGCCCGACTACCGCCCCTTCGTCGAAGCCGTCGATGCAATGGGCGACGTGCCCATGACCTGGCTGGTGGTCCCGGACTTCCACCACCGCAACGCATTGGCCCGTTCCCCCGACTTCTGCCGCCTGCTCGATCGGCGCCTGGCGCGCGGCGACGAATTGGCGCTGCACGGTTTCTACCACGCCGACGATGGCCCTGCCCCACGCGGGCCTGCCGAGTACTTCATGCGCCGGATCTACACCCATGAGGGCGAGTTCTATGCGCTGGAGCAGCGCGAAGCCCTGCAACGTCTGGAGGCGGGCCTGGCCCTGTTCGCCAGCCAGGGCTGGCCGGTCGCAGGCTTCGTCGCGCCCGCCTGGCTGATGAGCGAAGGCACCCGCCAGGCCCTGCGCCGCCTGCCGCTGCGCTACACCAGCACACCGCAGCACCTTTATCGGCTGCCGGACTTCACCGCGATCGAAGCTCCCGGACTGGTCTGGAGCGCCCGCAGTGCATGGCGCCGCGGTATGTCACGGATGCTCTGTGACTGGCAGGCCCGACGCTGGCGCCAGGCCGAAACCTTGCGCCTGGGCCTGCATCCGGTGGATATGCGCCACGCCAGCGCACGCAACTATTGGTTGCGCACCCTGCGTGAATTGATCGAGCAAGGGCGTGAGCCTCTGACCAAGTCCGCCTGGCTGGAGCGCAGGACCTGCCCATGAACCGCCTCGCCTGGCTGGGGCTGGCACTGGTGCTCGCCGTGCTGGTGCCGGGTTTGCTAGGCGGCAGCCAACTGTTGCCGCGCCTGCAGACGTTCGACCCGGGGCTGATGGCAACGCTGCTAGGCATGATCCTGCTGTGCTGGATCATCAACGCCGTGCGCCTGCGCTTGCTGCTCGGCCAGCAGGGCGCGCAACTGGGCAGAGTACGCAGCCTGGGAGTGGTGATGGCGACCGAATTCGCCATCTGCACTACGCCCGGCGGTAGCGGAGGCCCTTTGACCCTGATGACACTGCTGGCCCGCGAACGCATTGGCCCCGCCCGCAGTGGCGCAGTGTTCGCCATGGATCAGTTGAACGACCTGCTGTTCTTCTTCTGCGCCATGCTGGCCATCGCAGGCTACGCCCTGTTCCACAGCTTGGGCCGCAGCCAGGAAAGCATGTTGCTGGGCAGTGCCGCCTTGCTGTGTGGCGTGCTGGCTGCAATCGTCGTGCTGCTGCGCTGCCGTCGTGGCGTGATGCGCTGGAACGGCCGTCTGCTGCAACGCCTGGGTTTGTCGAAAAGCCGTTGTCGGCGCTGGGCACGTAGGCTGCTGCGCTTCATCCGGGCACTGGCCGAAACCTGGCGCCTGCCCAAGCGCACGCTGGCGCTGGTATTCGCCCTCACCTGCGCGCACTGGAGCTTGCGCTACAGCGTGCTGTATCTGGTATTGAGGGGGCTGGGGGTGGAGCTGTCGTGGATACCGAGCTTCCTGGTGCAGATGCTCTCGCTCAGTGCCGGCCAATTCAGCCTGCTGCCAGGCGGTGCAGGGGCCGCCGAGCTGACGTCGGCGACCCTGCTGTCGCCACTGGTGGGCAGCTCGACAGCGGCGGCGGCGATCCTGATCTGGCGCGCCGTCACTTATTACTTCTATCTGCTCGCCGGGGGGCCGGTGTTCGTCTGCCTGCTGGCGCGCCCGTTGCTGGAGCGCTGGCGGCGTCAGGCGGGTTGAGTTGCTCCCAGAGCTCGGCGGCACCTTCGAACTCGGTACCGTCTTCGTCGCTCAACGCCTCGGGATCGTAGCGCGCCAGGCAGCCTTCACCGAGTGTCGGCGGAGGCTGGGCGCCAGCCTTGTCACGCGGATCGGCCATCAGGGCGGGCTCCGGTCAGTCGAAGACCACGGTCTTGTTGCCGTGAACCAGAACGCGGTCTTCCAGGTGGTAGCGCAAACCGCGCGCCAGCACCATTTTCTCCACATCACGACCGAAGCGAACCATATCCTCGATGCTGTCGGCATGGTTCACACGCACCACGTCCTGCTCGATGATGGGACCTGCGTCCAGCTCTTCGGTGACATAGTGGCAAGTGGCACCGATCAGCTTCACACCGCGCAGTGCAGCCTGGTGGTAGGGCTTGGCGCCGACGAACGATGGCAGGAAGCTGTGGTGGATGTTGATCACACGCCCCGCGTAGTCCTGGCACAACTGTGGCGGCAGGATCTGCATGTAGCGCGCCAGCACCACCACATCAGCACCATGCTCGGCAACCAGGCGCGAAACTTCGGCGAAGGCCGGGGCCTTGTCCTTGGGATCGACCGGCACGTGGAAAAACGGAATACCGTGCCACTCGACCATGCTGCGTAGGTCGTTGTGGTTGGAGATCACGCACGGGATATCGCAGTCCAGCTCATCGGTGTGCCAGCGGTGCAGCAGGTCGGCCAGGCAGTGCGACTCGCGACTGGCCATCAGCACCACGCGCTTCTTCTGCGCCGAATCGGTGATATTCCAGCTCATCGAGAACTCTTCGGCGATCGGCGCAAAGGCCTCGCGAAAGGCCTCGATACCGAATGGCAGCGATTCGGCGCGGATTTCATGGCGCATGAAGAACCACCCGCTCTGCTCGTCGGAATGGTGGCTGGCTTCGTTGATCCAGCCGTTGTACAAGGCCAGGAAGTTACTGACTTTTGCCACGATGCCGACACGGTCGGGGCAGGCAATCGTCAGACGATAGGTGCGCATGGATCAGACTCCGGAAAACTTCGCAAAGGCGCACATTCTAGCCATCTGCCGTGAAAAAGGCAGTAACCATTGGCCTGCGTCGCGGCTCAATGCCGACCAGACCCCTCCGCGGGCTGGCGCATGAGGTGAGAAGATACGCATAACGCAATATGTAAATTTTTCTTTACCGACGCATTCTTATTGTTGCGTCACAATGATTCGACATTTGACACCCTTATTAATTGTTTACTTGCGGGTATCGCCTGTCTATTATTGGCCCACTGTCTCTCTGTACATTCACCAAGGAACACTCCATGTCCCTGATCAACGAATACCGCGCCACCGAAGAAGCTATCAAGGAACTTCAAGCTCGCCTCGCCAACCTGTCGCAAGATGACAAGCTGAAGAAAGAGCTGGAATTCGAAGGCAAACTGCGCGCACTGATGGGCGAATACTCCAAGTCGCTGCGTGACGTGATTGCCCTGCTCGACCCGGAATCCAAACTGAGCAAGGCCCCGCGTGGCGCTGCCAAGACCACCAGCACCAAACGTGCTCGCAAGGTCAAGCAATACAAAAACCCGCACAACGGTGAAGTGATTGAAACCAAAGGCGGCAACCACAAGACCCTGAAAGAATGGAAAGCCAAGTGGGGTGGTGACGTGGTTGAAGGCTGGGCAACCCTGCTGGACTGATCCAGACAATTGCGTATGGCTTCAAAAAAACGCCGGCTCATCGCCGGCGTTTTTATTTATTCTGCCAACCCATAATGCATTCGCAGTTTCCCGGCATGCGCCAGCCAGGCCTCCAGCACCTGCCGCCCGGCATCGTCCGCATTGGCCAGACTCGCCTGCGCCGCCTGCTCGAAATCGCCCAGGGTGTTGGGCGCACCCAGCTGCGGATCGCTCAGGCGCTGCTGGCAAAAGCGATGCCAGCGTTGTTGCTCCTGTTCGTTCAGCGTGTCGATAAAGTTGCGCGCTCGATAACGGAACAATAGCTCGGGCATGCGCGCATCATCGAACATCCAGTGCCCCTGCCCCAACTGTCGCGGCTCGCTCAAACGAACTTGCTCGCACAGGCGACGATCACGATCCCCGAGAAATCCCTCATACAACTGTTGCTCAGGATCTTCGCTGGGTGAGAATTCATCAGCGCTGTAGACGTTCTCCAGCTTGTCCCGCCACGCGTCATGCTGCTGAATCAATTGTTCGGCGCGAGACTGAACAATCGACATATCAAGACCCAGCCGCTGTTGATCGACCGGGCGCAATACGTTCAATGGCGCCACCACCGGGCACTTGTTGATGTGCACCAACTTCAACGGAACCGGCAATTCGCCGTCAGCCAACTCCTCGCGCCGCGTGTACAAACGCGAACGCAATACCTCGGCACTTTCCCTTATTAAAGGCAAGGTTTCCATGTGCAGGTCGCACACAATCAGTGCATTGCGATTACGCGGGTGCCAGGCCAAGGGTAATACCACCCCCAGGTAACTACGTTCGCTGGAGAAGCGCCCGGAAATATGCACCAGCGGCTGGAGCAGACGAATCTGCTCCATGACTTTGTGCTTGCTACGCAACTGGAACAACCAGTCATAAAGTTTGGGCTGGCGTTGGCGAATCAGACGAGCCAGCGCGATGGTGGCCCGGACATCGGACAAGGCCTCGTGGGCATGACCGTGGTCGATGCCGTTGGCCTTGCTCAGCAACTCCAGGCGCAGGCTGGTGCGCCCGTCCTGCTGCGGCCAGACGATACCCTCCGGGCGCAGGGCATAGGCGGTACGCACTACATCGATCAAGTCCCAGCGGCTGTTGCCACCCTGCCACTCACGGGCGTAGGGGTCGAAAAAATTGCGGTAGAGGCTGTAGCGTGTGACTTCATCATCGAAGCGCAAGGTGTTGTAGCCTGCGCCACAGGTGCCGGGGCGCGACAACTGTTCATGCACCCTGGTCATGAACTCCGCTTCCCCCAAGCCTTTGGCGATCAGCTGTTTAGGGGTGATACCGGTGACCAGGCAGGCGGCGGGGTGCGGCAGGATGTCGTCGGAGGGGCGGCAATACAGGTTGACCGGTTCGTCGATCTCGTTGAGCTCGAAATCGGTGCGTACGCCTGCAACCTGCAGCGGTCGGTCGCAGCGCGGATTGATACCGGTGGTTTCGTAGTCGTGCCAGAAGATGCTGGAGCTCACGGTGTCGTCCTGTACAAAGTTCGCGGACGAGTCTACCGGAGGAACGCCTTCAGGCCGACTCGTTCATCGGCCTGAAACTGAAGAAGTCGCGCAGCGAGCGCACGAACTCCTCGTACTCGCGCGGCGCCTGTAACAGCATGAAGCCGGCATCGTAATGCCCCGGGGTCTGGTCCTCGCGGCTCCACAGGCAACTGGCGGTAAGATTGATGAACTGATGGCCACCGCCTGCCAGCGGCACACGCAACTGCAGCTCGAAATCCGGGCCGACCATGATCGGGAGCTGGCTGATCACCATGACCCCATCCTCGGAGGCATTCCCCAGGTAACCAATCTCCTGATCGGTCAACCGGTTGAAGACCTTGAGCACGTAAGGCAGTTGATGACGATCGATCTGACGTTCGATGAACATGATTCTCCGTACCCTATGCCAGGAAGACCAGGTACTGGCGGTGAGCGTTACACCTACTTTACAGCCTAGCTTAGCCTGAGCGGCGGCCCCGATGAAATCATTGTCACCTTGGTATTAACGCAAAGGGGTAGTCGGCGCAGGGCGGGTCACCGCAGGCTCACCACGCAGATGGCCAAGCTGCTCCAGGGTCTGCAGGCGCGCTTGAGCACGGTAGGCATACTCGTTCTGCGGGTAGCGCTGAATCAGGAACTGGTAGGTCTGCGCTGCATCGACATAGAGTTTCTGCCGCTCCAGGCACTGGCCACGCAGCATCGCCACTTCCGGATGGATGAACGGGCGAGCACGGCTGGTGCGATCGACCTGCGACAGCTCCAGCATCACGCGCTGGCAATCGCCACGGTCGTAGGCACGGTAGGCGTTGTTCAGGTGATGGTCCATGGACCAACGGGTGCAGCCGACGACACTGGCCGCCATGGTTAACACGATCAGGGCTCGCATGGGAATTCTCCTTTGATGGGCAGTATATCGGCCTGCGCCCCGATTTCTTCAGCGCGCCGATGCACGCTTCATCCCACAGACGCCCGGCGGCAAGCGTCTACCTATAACCTGCTGCTTGTAGGGTGCTGCCGACGGTGCAACCGCCCTCTCGCCAACCTGCAAGGTAGTGCAACGGAACAATGACTACAGCTCAATTGAGGAGTAGCCTTTCGCTGCGCTTCACTATAGGAGTCTGTGCATGACCATCCGCCGTACCAAAATCGTCGCCACCCTGGGCCCCGCCAGCAACTCGCCGGAAGTGATCGAACAACTGATCCTCGCCGGCCTGGACGTGGCACGTCTGAACTTTTCCCACGGCACTCCGGACGAGCACAAGGCCCGCGCTCGCCTGATCCGCGACATCGCCGCCAAGAACGGCCGCCACGTCGCACTGCTGGGCGACCTGCAAGGTCCGAAGATCCGTATCGCCAAGTTCAGCAACAAGCGCATCGAACTGAAGATCGGTGACAAGTTCACCTTCTCCACCGCCCACCCGCTCACCGAAGGCAACCAGGATATCGTCGGCATCGACTACCCCGACCTGGTCAAGGACTGCGGTGTAGGTGACGAGCTGCTGCTCGACGACGGTCGCGTGGTCATGCGCGTCGAAACCGCTACTGCCGACGCGCTGCATTGCGTGGTGATCGTCGGTGGCCCACTGTCCGACCACAAGGGCATCAACCGCAAGGGTGGCGGCCTGACTGCACCGGCCCTGACCGAAAAAGACAAGGCCGACATCAAACTGGCCGCGGAAATGGACCTGGACTACCTGGCCGTCTCCTTCCCGCGTGACGCCAAGGACATGGAATACGCACGCAAACTGCGTGACGAAGCCGGCGGCAGCGCCTGGCTGGTGGCCAAGATCGAGCGTGCCGAAGCCGTTGCCGACGACGAAACCCTCGACGGCCTGATCGCTGCTTCCGACGCGGTGATGGTTGCCCGTGGCGACCTCGGCGTGGAAATCGGCGACGCCGAGCTGATCGGCATCCAGAAGAAGATCATCCAGCACGCGCGCCGTAACAACAAAGCGGTGATCGTTGCGACCCAGATGATGGAGTCGATGATCCAGAACCCGATGCCGACCCGCGCCGAAGTATCCGACGTGGCCAACGCCGTGCTGGACAACACCGATGCGGTGATGCTGTCGGCCGAAAGCGCCGCCGGCTCGTACCCGATCGAAGCGGTGCAGGCCATGGCGCGCATCTGCCTGGGCGCCGAGAAGCACCCGACCAACCAGAAGTCCAGCCACCGCCTGCACACCACCTTCGAGCGCTGCGACGAGAGCATTGCCCTGGCGGCGATGTACACCGCCAACCATTTCCCTGGCGTGAAGGCGATCATCGCCCTGACCGAAAGCGGCTACACCCCGCTGATCATGTCGCGCCTGCGCTCGCATGTACCGGTCTTCGCCATGTCGCCGCACCGCGCGACCCAGGCCCGCGTTTCGATGTTCCGCGGCGTCTACCCGATCGCCTTCGATCCGGCTTCGCTGCCGGCCGACAAGGTCAGCCAGGCGGCTGTCGACGAGCTGCTCAAGCGTGGGCTGGTCGAACAGGGTGACTGGGTGATCCTGACCAAGGGCGACAGCTACCACACCATCGGTGGCACCAACGGCATGAAGATCCTGCACGTCGGTGATCCGCTGGTTGGTTGATGCCTAAGCCGTGGCAACGGCCTCAGGCGCCCCCAAAAAAGACCGCTCTTCGGAGCGGTCTTTTTTTTGGTAGCCCGCGATAGGCCGCGGTGCTGCAAGAACGTCAGGCATGCTCGACGAACACGTCAGCCAATACCTGATTTCTCGGCACACCGGCGATGAACAGTCTGCGCGCGAAGCGCTCGACACTTGCGGGCGATCCACAGAGCAAAGCGATGGTCTGGCGAGAGGTCGGACGCAAGCTGGCAAGCGCCTCCTCGAGATGTTCCTGCAGCACGCATTCGGCATCGATGCCATGCACCTGGTGCAGCGCGGGTTGCAGGTAATGCCCGGCAGCGTCTCGTGCCACATGCATCACCTTGATTTCTGCCCGATGGCCTTGACGCAAAGCCTCTCGCACAACGCCCCACAGCGGGGCTAGGCCGGTACCTGCCGCCAGCAACCACAGCGGCCGCTCCTGCCAGTCGGGGTCGTAGTGCAGCGCGCCCCCTCTGAGCTCCCCCAGAACCATCTGGTCGCCAATTTTCAAGCCCCGCGCCTGGTCGCAGAAGGCGCCTGGACGTCGGCAGTCGATATGAAATTCGAGAAATTCATCCTCGCCCGGCAGGCTTGCCAGCGAATAAGGTCGCGCCACCGACCCCAGCCATAGCACCAGATGCTGGCCGGCCCGATAGCGCAAGCCACGCTCGGGTCGCAGCCGCAGACGCAACACATCGCCCAGCCAATCGACCTCAATCACCTTCGCAGGCAGGCCGTCGGTCAAGGGATCGAACACGGCAACCCGCATATCGCCGGCCACCCGGCATTGGCATGCCAATCGCCAGCCCTGCTCACGCTTGTCGTCCGGCAAGGCTTCGGGCCGGGCGTCCTGCGGCTCGCCATCGACGCAACGCACCAGGCAGGCGTGGCAACTGCCGGCCCGGCAACTGTAGGGCACGTTCAGGCCGGCGCCATTGAGGGCGTCGAGCAGGTTGCTGCCGGTTGGAACGCTGATGCAGCGCTCGCCCACACGAAGATCGGGCATGTACGAAGGGTCTCCTGAAGTCTGTTGCCATTGTACAGAGCGCCAGCAAGAACGATGCCTGGCAGCGGCCGACCATGGTCCAGACCACTCGCAGGTGTTTCCCACGGGCAGCCGCGCTATACTGCCGCGCCCTTTTTGTGCCGGCCTGACCTGCCGGTGCGCCTTGCAAGGCCTTTCGACGCGCTGGTCGGCTGTGTCGATGCCTTTACGAATGTTCCCGTCTTTAAGAGGAGCGCGCTGCATGACCGTGATCAAGCAAGACGACCTGATTCAGAGCGTTGCCGACGCCCTGCAATTCATCTCGTACTACCACCCCGTCGATTTCATCCAGGCGATGCACGAAGCCTATCTGCGTGAAGAATCGCCCGCTGCGCGCGACTCCATCGCCCAGATCCTGATCAACTCGCGCATGTGCGCCACCGGCCACCGCCCGATCTGCCAGGACACCGGTATCGTCACCGTGTTCGTGCGCGTTGGCATGGACGTGCGCTGGGACGGCGCGACCATGAGCCTGGACGACATGATCAACGAGGGCGTGCGCCGCGCCTACAATCTGCCGGAAAACGTCTTGCGCGCCTCCATCCTGGCCGACCCGGCCGGTGCCCGCAAGAACACCAAGGACAACACCCCGGCGGTGATCCACTACTCCATCGTGCCCGGCGACAAGGTCGAAGTCGACGTCGCAGCCAAGGGCGGCGGTTCGGAGAACAAGTCGAAGATGGCCATGCTCAACCCGTCCGACTCGATCGTCGACTGGGTGCTCAAGACCGTCCCGACCATGGGCGCTGGCTGGTGCCCGCCTGGCATGCTGGGCATCGGCATCGGCGGTACAGCAGAGAAAGCCGCAGTCATGGCCAAGGAAGTGCTCATGGAGTCGATCGACATCCATGAACTGAAAGCCCGTGGCCCGCAGAACCGCATCGAAGAGATCCGCCTGGAGCTGTTCGAGAAGGTCAACCAGCTGGGCATCGGCGCCCAGGGCTTGGGCGGCCTGACCACCGTGCTCGACGTCAAGATCATGGACTACCCGACCCACGCCGCTTCGCTGCCGGTGTGCATGATCCCCAACTGCGCCGCCACCCGTCACGCCCACTTCGTGCTCGACGGCTCCGGCCCGGCAGAGCTGGAAGCGCCGTCGCTGGATGCCTACCCGGAAATCGTCTGGGAAGCCGGCCCGAGCGCACGTCGCGTCAACCTCGACGAGATCACCCCGGAAGAAGTTGCCAGCTGGAAACCGGGCGAGACCATCCTGCTCAACGGCAAGATGCTCACCGGCCGCGACGCTGCGCACAAGCGCATGGTCGAAATGCTCAACCGTGGCGAAGAGCTGCCGGTGGATCTGAAAGGCCGCTTCATCTACTACGTCGGCCCGGTCGATCCGGTCGGTGACGAAGTGGTCGGCCCTGCCGGCCCGACCACTGCCACGCGCATGGACAAGTTCACCCGGCAGATCCTCGAGCAGACTGGCCTGCTGGGCATGATCGGCAAGTCCGAGCGCGGCCCGACCGCCATCGAGGCGATCAAGGACAACAAGGCCGTGTACCTGATGGCCGTTGGCGGCGCCGCCTACCTGGTGGCCCAGGCGATTCGCAAGTCCAAGGTCCTGGCGTTCGCCGAACTGGGCATGGAAGCGATCTACGAGTTCGACGTCAAGGACATGCCGGTCACCGTCGCGGTGGACAGCAATGGCGAGTCGGTGCACATCACCGGCCCTGCGCTGTGGCAGAACAAGATTGCCCAGAGCCTGGCTGTTGAAGTGAAGTAAGACTGCTTTAATCCCAGGCTGAAACAGCAGCGCCCCGTTCGCGGGCAAGCCCGCTCCTACAAGGAACGGGCTTGCCCGCGAACGGGGCGCTGCCGTTTCAGCACAGGATCACAGCAACAGATCCTTGAGCCAGAACGACAGCGTCTTGTCTGACTCATCCGCTTCATCAAGATCGCGCCAGGCATACGACGCACGCATGGACGGCTGATGCAGAAAGCCACGATTACGCCAAAAACCGTGTAGCGGCTTATAGTCGTCGGGTCGTCGCGGATGGCCATTGGGCCGTTCGACGGCGCTGAACGCACAGTAATGAAAGCCGCCCAACTTGTGCGCATAGGACTCACGCTCGATGAAAAAACGCACACCCAATCCCCGCCCGCGATAAGCCGGCAGCAACACCGACTTGCCGAAATAATAGACTGTACGCGGATCGCGCCCCTGCTCGAGAAACGGCTGGCGCAACGCCTCGCTCTTGTCACTCAGCGGCAGACCGGTCGAGGCACCGACCACCCGCCCCTCGTCCACTGCCAGGATCGCCAGGCTGCACTCGCAGTCGATGTAGCGGCGAAGCGCATCGGCCTCGCACTCCGGCGTACCCTCGTAGAGGTAGGGAAACTCGCGTAGCAATGTCAGGCGCAGGCGAGCGATGTCATCGATGTAAGGCGCGATGGCAGCGCCGTGGAGCAGGCGGATTTCCATGCGGGGCGATCGCTCTGTCGATGTGGGTGACGCGCCCGGCTAAGCCGGGCCTGAGGGGAAACCCTAACATCGGCTGCGCCATGCGCCCTTTCCCCTGCGCGACGGGTATTTCTCCAGAACCGCTACCCGGCGGTATCGCGAATCAGCCGATACGCGTGCCCAGCACCTTGAGAAAAGCCGCCAGCCACGCCGGATGCGCCGGCCATGCCGGTGCCGTCACCAGATTGCCATCCACATGCGCCTGATCGATGGCGATATCCACGAACCGTCCCCCGGCCAACCGCACCTCCGGTGCGCACGCAGGATAAGCGCTGCATTCACGCCCTTCGAGCACCCCGGCCGCCGCCAGCAACTGTGCGCCATGGCACACCGCCGCGATCGGCTTGCCCGCCTGGTCGAATTCCTTGACCAGTTTCAGCACCCGTTCGTCCAGGCGCAGGTACTCCGGCGCCCGCCCACCGGGGATCAGCAGCGCGTCATACCCTTCGGCACGCACCTGGACGAAATCGAAGTTGAGGGCGAAGTTGTGCCCAGGTTTCTCGCTGTAGGTCTGGTCGCCCTCGAAGTCGTGGATGGCCGTGCGCACGGTCTGCCCGGCGATCTTCTCGGGGCATACCGCGTGCACTGTGTGGCCGACCATCTGCAAAGCCTGGAACGGCACCATCACCTCGTAGTCCTCGACGTAATCGCCCACCAGCATGAGAATCTTCTTCGCCGTCATCGCATTCACTCCTTCGTTTGCAGGGAACAATCACTGCACGATAGTCCGCTTTGTCCATGACCGATATACGGCGCAGGTCTCAGTTGCGGCGATCCAGCAGATTGACTACCAGCCGATCCAGCCAGCCCCAGATCCGCTGCTGCACCCGCCGCCACAGCGGTCGGGCCTTCCAGTGATCCAGATCGACCTCCTCGCTCACGGCGAAATCCCGCGTGAAGCTGGCCAGCACCGCTGCGGTCAGCGGCGGGTCGAGGGCCTCGACGTTGGCTTCGAGGTTGAAGCGCAGGTTCCAGTGGTCGAAGTTGCACGAGCCGATGCTGACCCAGTCGTCGACCACGGCCATCTTCAGGTGCAGGAAGCATGGCTGGTATTCGAAGATCCTCACCCCGGCGCGCAGCAAGCGAGGGTAGTAACGATGGCCGGCGTAGCGCACCGAAGGGTGGTCGGTACGTGGTCCCGTGAGCAGCAAGCGTACGTCGATGCCCTTTTGCGCCGCCCGGCGCAGCGAGCGGCGCACGCTCCAGGTTGGTAGAAAATACGGCGTCGCCAGCCAGATGCGACGCTGTCCACTGTTCAGCGCACGGACCAGCGAGTGCAGGATGTCGCGGTGCTGGCGCGCGTCGGCATAGGCCACGCGGCCCAGGCCCTGCCCCTGCGCCGGCATCTTCGGCAGGCGCGACAGGCCGAAGTTCTCGGGCGGGCGCCAGGCGGTACGACGGTGGTTGGCGTGCCACTGGCGGTCGAACAGCACCTGCCAGTCACTCACCACCGGCCCCTCCATGCGCACCATCACTTCATGCCACTCGCTCGCCTCCTGACCCGGTGTCCAGAATTCGTCGGTCACCCCGGTACCACCCACCACCGCCCAGTGCTCATCCACCAGCAGTAGCTTGCGGTGATCGCGGTACAGGTTGCGCAGGCCCCGGCGCCAGCGCAGGCGGTTGTACAGCCGCAGCTCGACACCGGCGGCCTGCAAGCGTTGGCGCAGTGCCGAAGGGAAAGCCAGGGCGCCGTAGTCGTCGAACAGGCAACGCACCCGCACACCACGCAAGGCGGCCGACTCCAGGGCCTCGACCACCGCATCGGCACAGGCCCCCGCCTCCACCAAGTACAGTTCCAGATCGACCTGGCGCTCGGCGCGCACGATCGCCGTGAGCATGCGCGGAAAAAATTCCGGGCCGTCGATCAGCAGTTCGAACTGGTTGCCATCCCGCCAGGGGAAGACTGGCCCTGGCATGTCAACGTGCGGTGAAGATCAGCACCGCATTCACCGGCACCGACGGGTTGATGGACTTGAGCTTGGCGAACTTGCGCAGGCTTTCCAGCCCTGGCAGCAAGCCGTAATCCTCGGCCCGCAACAGTAGCGGCTCGAGGGTCACCACCTGGAAGCGCCGCTCATCGAGGCGGGTGGCCAGCAGCAGCGCGTTGTAGTTGTGAGACTGGCCGTGCAGGGTCACGGTCAGTGGCAGGCGCAACTCCAACTGGGCACCGTTGGCCAGGTCGTTGATCGGCCGCAGGTCGAGCTGGGCCTTGACCGTCGCTTCGGGGAAGCGCTCGACCTCGAACAGGCCGTCACGCATGCGCTCATCACGCAGCGGAATACCGCTACTCACCGAATCCATCTCGATGCTCAAGCCAGCCACACCCTTGCGGTCGATGGTGCCGTGCAACACCAGGAAGCGGTGCACCTCGGCAGTATCGCCGTTCTTGCCGGTGATGAACGACAGGCGCGAGGACTCTCCGTCCAGATGCCAGTTGGCATGGGCGGGCAGACACAGGGCCAGCAACAAGGCGGGTAACAGGCGGAGCAAAGTGGACATGTGAAACCTCGTGAAGCAAGGCCAGCCACCTTACCCTGCGGGCCTTCACGGCAGCAAGCGACAACCCTCGCGAGGCCCCTGCCAGGCAGCCAGGCTAAGCCGTCCCAGGCCTTCGGCGAGCACGCTGCGTGCGCGGCTGTCCTCTTCCAGGCGCCCCAACGGCAGGTACTGCTTCACATAAGCCCGGCAATAGGCCTCGTCAAACCCCATGACGAAGCGGCACGAGCAGTACTCCTTTGCCGAATACGCCGGGAGAATGCTCGGGAAATCCGACAGGGCCTGACGTTCGCTCCATCCCCAGGCCAGCAGGACCAGCAGCACCACCAGCAAGACCCGCTTCATGCGCCCTCCTTCGCCAGCACGGCCAGCACGCGCTTGAGCAGTTCGTTGTGGCTGTAGCTGCCGTCGCGGTCGTCGCCGTAGCGTACGATCACCAGCTTCTGCGTGGGCAGCACGTACAGCGCCTGGCCCCAGTGACCGAGGGCGGCGAAGGTGTCGGTAGGTGCGTCCGGCCAGGGCGTCGGGTTGCCCGGCAGTGGCTGGTTCAGCCACCAGTGCCCGCCAGGGTTGGCATCACCCGGCACCGGCTCGGCATGAGTGAACAGGGTGCGGTTGAAGGCCACCCAGTCGGCAGGGAGCAGTTGCCGCTCACGCCAACGCCCGTCGCGCTGCATCAGCAGCCCGATGCGCGCAAGATCGCGAGCACTGAGGTAGAGGTAGGAGGAGCCGACATAGGTACCCGCAGCGTCGCGCTCCCACACCGCATGCGTGATGCCAAGCGGGGTGAACAGCGCCTGCCAGGGATAGTCGGCGTATTGATCCGGCGCGAGCATGCCGCGCAAGGCCGCCGCCAGCAGGTTGCTGTCGCCGCTGGAATAGGCGAAATGCTCACCCGGTTTCTCGGCTTGCGCCATGCCTGCGGTGTAGGCCGCCATGTCGTTGCGTCCGCGGGTATAGAGCATCGCTACTACCGAGGATTTCAATGGCGCGTATTCATAGTCTTCCTGCCAGGCCAGGCCGCTGGCCCAGTGCAGCAGGTCGACCAGGCGCAGTTGCGGATGCTCACGCAGGGCGGGGTAATAGCGGGCGGCCGGGTCATCGAGCTGGAAATGCCCTTCGCCGCGGGCAACACCCAACAGCGTGGCCAGCACGCTCTTGCTGATCGACCAGGTCAGGTGCGGGGTATCGGCACTTGTGGGGGCGGCGTAGCGCTCGTACAGGATGCGACCGTCACGAATGATCAACAGTGCATCGCTGCGCACACCGCTGCGAACAGCATCGTCGCGCAGCGGGAAGGCATAGGCGTCGACAGCCTGCCAGTCGTACTGCGTCGGATCCTGCTGCCAGTGGCTGTCCGGCCACTGCTCGGCGAACACCGGCAGGGCGATCAGCCCGACAATACCCAGCACCACCTTCAGTCTGCCCATCGATACCTCACGCGCGGTCAATCGGCGGAGCATGCCTGGGCTTCATGACAATCCTGCAGCAGCCCAGGCCTTGGCCAGGCGCTTTTCCCGGGTCGCAGCCGCCAGCGCCAGCAGCCCCTGGTCGCGTTGCCAGAGCTGCATCCAGTGTTCGGGTCCTTCGACCAGGGCCTTGTCGATATCGGTACGCAGTGCCTGGAACTGGGCGAACAGACCGGCCAGCAACAGATGACAACCCACACTGTCGGCGCACTGCCGACTGGCCTCGGCACAGGCAGCGAGCAATCCGATCAGGCGCAGGCGCAACACCTGCGGCCAGGCGCATTCCTGGGCAACGCCATGCAGCCATCCGAGCAGCGCAGTGAGTACATAGAGGTCTTCGAGGGAGCGGAACGGTTTGACATAGGCATCCCAGCCATCACCGGCCAGCAGTTCGCAGGCCGCGTGCTTCAGTTCGACACGGGCATGGCCGACCTCAGGCATCAACGGCAGGGTCGGCAACGCTTCGAGGGTCACGCCGGGCTCACCAGGGTAGACCACCGCCAGGCTCAGCCGCACGCCCTCGCCCTGCGCTTCGCTGCGGGCCGCCACCAGCAGCCATTCGGCGTCGAGGCCGGCGGTGACGAAATCCTTGCGACCACTCAGCCGCAAGCCGTCGAGGCGGGTGTGCATGTCGGCCGGACGCACACTGCGCCGCTCGGTGGCGCACAAGGCCCCCAATCCAGCAGGCGCGCTGGGCCAGAGCACACGCAAGGCTGCCTGGTAACCGACCAGAAAGGCCAATCCCGGCGTATCCATCGCGCGCCCACCCAGCGCCGCCAACTCGAACGGCGTGACAGCGCCCAGGCGCTCCAGCGTGGCCGCGTAGGTCTCGCCCAGGGTGGCCGCCAGCGCCTGGCGCAGCGGGTCGTTGAGTCGTTGCAACCAGGTCATCGAATGCTCCTCGTGAGGGGTGTCACGCAAGCATCACCAAAGATTCACGGGGGTGACACCGCGCCTACCTAGGCTGACTTTGCACAACAAAGCCGACCGGCCGCAACCCTATTTGGCTGGCTTATGGAGACTCGCAATGACTCGGATCGCTCGCTCTGGCGACAACAGCACTGAACGCCGTCTGCAAGCCGAACGCCTGGTCGGCGCTGCGGCCCTGCAGGAAGCACAGGCCCTGCGTTTCAAGGTGTTCAGCGCCGAATTCAAGGCCAAGCTCAAGGGCGCCGAACTGGGCCTGGACATGGATGACTACGATATCCACTGCCGCCACATCGGTGTGCGCGACCTGGCCACCGGCCAGTTGGTCGCCACCACCCGACTGCTCGACCACCAGGCCGCCAGCAGCCTGGGCCGCTTCTACAGTGAAGAAGAATTCAGCCTGCATGGCCTGCTGCAACTGCAAGGTCCGATCCTGGAGCTGGGCCGCACCTGCGTCGACCCCGACTACCGCAACGGCGGCACCATCGCCGTGCTCTGGGGCGAGCTTGCCGAAGTGCTCAACGAAGGTCGCTACAGCTACCTGATGGGCTGCGCCAGCATCCCCATGCAGGACGGCGGCATCCAGGCCCACGCAATCATGCAGCGCCTGCGCGAACGCTACCTGTGCACCGAGCACCTGCGCGCCGAGCCGAAAAAGCCGCTTCCCAGCCTGGCCCTGCCGAACAACGTGATCACCGAGATGCCACCGCTGCTCAAGGCGTACATGCGCCTGGGAGCGAAGATCTGTGGCGAGCCTTGCTGGGACGAAGACTTCCAGGTCGCCGACGTGTTCATCCTGCTCAAGCGCGATGACCTCTGCCCGCGCTACGCCCGCCACTTCAAGGCGGCAGTCTGATGCCGGGCCTGCGGGCCTGTGCCCGCCTCCTGCGCCTGGTGCTGGTGCTGTTGCTGGGAATGGCCATGGCCAGCGTCATCGCCCTGGGCGAACGCTTGGGCCTGCACGCCTCCCTTGAGCGACGGCAACGTTGGACCTGCCTGTTCATGAAACGCCTGATCGGCGCCCTGCCCTTTGACGTGCGGGTCGTCGGTGAGATGCCGCAGCGCTCGATGCTATGGGTCAGCAACCACGTGTCGTGGACCGACATTCCCTTGCTAGGCATGCTCACGCCGCTGTCGTTCCTGTCCAAGGCCGAGGTACGCCAATGGCCGCTGGCCGGCTGGCTGGCGCAGAAGGCCGGCACCTTGTTCATTCGCCGTGGCGGCGGTGATGCCCAGCGTCTGCGCGAACAGATCAGCGAGCAACTGGGCCAGGCCCGACCGCTGCTGATCTTCCCTGAAGGCACCACCACCGATGGCCGCGCCCTGCGCACCTTCCACGGACGCCTGCTGGCCGGCGCCATCGACCAGGGCACGCCCGTGCAGCCAGTGGCGATCCAATACCTGCGCAACGGTGAACCGGACCCGATCGCGCCGTTCATTGGCGATGATGACCTGGTTTCGCACTTGATGCGCTTGTTTGGCCGGGAGCGGGGGGAGGTGGTGATTCACCTGCTGGCGCCGGTGGAGAGTCAGGGCAAGGAACGTGCGGCGCTGGCGTTCATGGCGCAGCAGGCGATTCAGGTGGCGTTGTTCGGGGTCGAGGACGTCGAAGTGGCGGTGCCGCGTCGGCAGGCCAGGGCGGCCTGATTGCCGGGGTGGGTCGACCGGCCCTATCGCGGGGCAAGCCCGCTCCCACAGGTACCCCACTGTATCCAAAAACAATGGGGTACCTGTGGGAGCGGGCTTGCCCCGCGATAGGGCCCTGACAGCCCTCAAACCCTCAACGCCCCGTAGCCGCAAACACCTGCAACTGCGGGTAGAACTCGCGAAAATCCGCCAGCAACGGCTCATACAGCCGCTCCAGCTCATCCATCACCCCAGCCATCCCTTCCGGCCGCGACAAGCGCCGGGCAATGCCATTGAACACCTGCTCCAGCGTGGCGAAATCACCATAGGCTCCCAGCCAGTCATCCGCTGCCATGAACGGCGCAATGCGTGCCAAGCGCCCCGGCAACTGCGGCTCGGCCAACAGTACCCGGTAAAAGCTGTCGGTAAACTGCGCCAGCGGCTGCTCGGCGTAATCCGCCCAGTGCCGTGCCAGGCAGTGATCGAAGAACACGTCGAGCACAATCCCGGCAAACCGCCGACGCTCCCGCGGGAAACGCGCCAGCGCCGCCAGCACCAGCGGGTGGCTGTCGGTGTAGCGATCGATCTGTCGATGCAACCGGATTGCCGCCTCCAGCTCAGGCGCAAAGCGCCCTTCGAGCGGGCCTTTGACGAAATCGCCGTACAGGCTGCCGAGCAGTTGCTGCGGCGCGGAGCCGCCAAGGTGCAGGTGTGCGAGGTAGTTCATGGCGGCATTCTATCACCGTGGACATTTATATCGTTATAACGCGATATAGCGATTTCAGCTGAGCTCAGAACCTCTTCATATTTGTATATCGCGAAATATCGATTTATATTTCGCCCTATCGCGATATACCGCTACACACCACGAGCCCAACCATGCCTCTCGACCTCGACGAAATAATAAAAGCCCTGGCCCATCCGGTCCGCCGAGACATCCTCAACTGGCTGAAGAACCCAGCGGCGCAATTCCCCGACCAGCACCACAGCACCGAATTCGGCGTCTGTGCCGGGCAGATCGATCAACGCTGCGGCCTGTCGCAGTCGACCGTCTCCGCCCACCTGGCCACCTTGCAGCGCGCAGGTCTGATCAGCAGCCAGAAGGTCGGGCAGTGGCATTTCTTCAAGCGCAACGAGGAAACCATCCAGGCCTTCCTCGAGCAGATGAGCCAAGAGCTCTGACAAGGACCTTGCAATGCCCCTTTCACTGTTGATCCTGGCGCTGAGCGCCTTTGCCATCGGCACCACCGAGTTCGTCATCATGGGCCTGCTGCCCGATGTGGCGCGCGACCTGGGGGTGAGCATTCCCGGCGCCGGCTGGCTGGTGACCGGCTACGCCCTGGGCGTGGCGATCGGAGCGCCGTTCATGGCCCTGGCCACGGCCCGTCTGCCACGCAAGGCGGCATTGGTGGTGCTGATGGGCGTGTTCATCGTCGGCAATCTGCTGTGTGCAGTGGCCAGCGACTACAACCTGCTGATGTTCGCCCGCGTGGTCACCGCCCTGTGCCACGGTGCCTTCTTCGGTATCGGCTCGGTGGTCGCGGCCAGCTTGGTGCCGGCCAACCGCCGCGCCTCGGCCGTGGCCCTGATGTTCACCGGCCTGACCCTGGCCAACGTGCTCGGCGTGCCACTGGGCACCGCCCTGGGCCAGGTCGCCGGCTGGCGCTCGACCTTCTGGGCCGTGACCGGCATCGGCGTGATCGCATTGATCGGCCTGATCCGCTTCCTGCCCCTGCAACAGGATGCCGAAAAGGTCGACATGCGTGCTGAACTCGCCTCCCTCAAGGGTGCCCGGATCTGGTTGTCGCTGAGCATGACCGTACTGTTCTCGGCCTCGGTGTTCGCCCTGTTCACCTACGTCGCGCCACTGCTTGGTGATGTTACCGGCGTATCGCCACGCGGCGTGACCTGGACCTTGGTGCTGATCGGCCTGGGCCTGACCCTGGGTAACATCCTCGGAGGCAAGCTTGCCGATCGCCGCCTCGCCGCCACGCTGGTGGGCGTGTTCGCCACCATGGCGGTGGTCTCCACCCTGTTCAGCTGGACCAGCAACGCGCTGGTGCCCGCCGAAATCACCCTGTTCCTCTGGGCCACCGCTGCCTTCGCCGCCGTTCCGGCGCTGCAGGTCAACGTGGTTACCTACGGCAAGGATGCGCCGAACCTGGTCTCCACCCTGAATATTGGCGCTTTCAACCTGGGCAACGCCCTGGGCGCCTGGGTCGGCGGCAGCGTCATCGCCCATGGCCTGGGCCTGACCAGCGTACCGCTGGCTGCAGGTGCCCTGGCTGTCCTGGCGCTGATCGTCACCCTGATCACTTTCAACCAGCGCGGCGACAACGACGCCGAACTGGCCGCTGCATCCAACTGACCTACGCGAGGCTTGCGATATGACCACGCTTTTCGATCCGATCACCCTGGGCGACCTCGAGCTGCCCAACCGCATCATCATGGCCCCGCTGACCCGCTGCCGCGCCGACGAGGGCCGCGTGCCCAACGCACTGATGGCCGAGTACTACGTGCAGCGCGCCAGCGCCGGCCTGATCCTCAGCGAAGCCACTTCGGTCACGCCGATGGGCGTCGGCTATCCCGACACCCCCGGCATCTGGTCCAACGACCAGGTCCGTGGCTGGCTCAACGTGACCCAGGCCGTGCATGGCGCCGGCGGGCGCATCTTCCTGCAACTGTGGCACGTCGGGCGCATCTCCCACCCGTCGTACCTGAACGGTGAGCTACCGGTGGCGCCAAGCGCGATCCAGCCCAAAGGCCACGTCAGCCTGGTGCGTCCGCTGAGCGACTACCCGACTCCACGTGCGCTGGAAACCGAAGAAATCGCTGACATCGTCGAGGCTTACCGGACCGGTGCCGAGAACGCCAAGGCTGCTGGTTTCGACGGCGTGGAAATCCATGGCGCCAATGGTTACCTGCTCGATCAGTTCCTGCAGAGCAGCACCAACCAGCGCACCGACCAATACGGCGGCTCGCTGGAAAACCGTGCCCGCCTGCTGCTGGAAGTGACCGACGCTGTGGTCGGTGTCTGGGGCGCCAAGCGCGTTGGCGTGCATCTCGCACCACGGGCCGATGCCCATGACATGGGCGACGCCGACCGCGCCGAGACCTTCACCTACGTTGCCCGTGAACTGGGCAAGCGCGGCATCGCCTTCATCTGCTCGCGGGAAAAAGAAGCCGACGACAGCATCGGCCCGCTGATCAAAGAGGCGTTCGGCGGCCCCTACATCGTCAACGAACGCTTCACCAAGGCCACCGCCAACGCAGCACTGGCCAGCGGCAAGGCCGATGCCGTCGCCTTCGGCATCCCGTTCATCGCCAACCCAGACCTGCCAGCACGCCTGGCAGCCGATGCGCCGCTGAACGAGCCGCACCCCGAGACGTTCTACGGCAAAGGACCAGTGGGCTACATCGACTATCCGCGGATGTAACGCACAGGCTGAAAAAAAGCCCGCCCCCACACCTGGTCGTGGGGGCGGGCTTTTTTGACCTGCGCAGGCGATCAGGGCCGCGCGTTGATCTGCTGCTGCAGGTTCTGGATCTGGCTCTGCAAGGTGTTGAGGCTGCGGGTGGTCTGACCACGGAAGGCATCGAACTCCTGCACCGACGCGCCACCGGCAGCCGCGCTGGCTGGACGGTTGTCCGCCTGGCTCTTGAGCACCAGCACATCCTGCTCCAGGCTCTCGATCGCAGCGCCTTGCTTCTTCACTGCAGCCACCTCGCTGCTCAGGCTCTTGAGCTGGCCATCGAGCTTGCCGCCATCGACCTGGCCCGACTTGAGCGCCGCCAATTCGGTATTCACGGCCTTGAGCTGCGCCTGCAACTGGGTCTGCAGTTCGGTCACCGCCTTCTGCTGCTCGCGGGTATCGGCCAGCACCTGCTCCAGGCGCTTGCCCAGATCGCCGGCCTGACCAGCGACGCCTTCCTGCTGCTTGCTCTGCTCGGCAAGGCTGGCCTGCAACTGGCGAATCTGCAGTTTCAGGGCTTCGCTGCCAGTGCTGCTGTTCGACTCGCTGGCATCGACCTTGCCGCTGATCGCCTGCAGGCGGCCGGCAGCTTCCTCGCTGATGCGGGCAAAGCTCTCCTGAGTGGCCACCAATTGCTGCTCCATCAGCGAGATCTGCTGGAAGCTCCACCAGCCGAGCCCGGCCAGGGCGATGAACGAGGCCAGCAGCAGCGCCCACAGCGGGCCGTTGCTGGCTGGGCGCGCGGCTTTCTGGCGGCCGCGGGCCACGTGAGCCGGAAGCAGTTCATCATCGTCAGGCGTACCCGCCCTCAGGACCGGCACATCATCGAAATCATCGTGGGCATCGTTGCGCATGGGTAGGTTCGACCGCACTAATAGCAAAGAGACATATTATAAACCGCCCGGGCGGCGCACTGATGACCATCGTCCGCCCGACAGGTTCACTGCTGCCCCGGAAGGTGCTTCCACCAGCCGCAGAATTCATCCAGCGCGGTCCACAGGCTGACCTTGGGGCGGTAGTCGAGATTATGCCGGGCGCGGCTGATGTCGAGGGTGAAATCCTTGCTCATCACCTGCATCGCGGTACGTGTCAGGGTGGGTTGCGGCCGGCCTGGCCAGAGCATGCAGGCAGCCTCGTTGACAGCTGCGAGGCTGTAGGCGAGGCGATAGGAGCGGTAGCGGGTGACTTGCGGCAACTGCATCTGGCGCATTACATAATTGACCACGTCCCACAGTGGCAGTGGCTGGCCGTTGCTGATGTTGTAGGCCTGGCCCAGCGCCTGCTCTTCGGCGAACAGGGCGCTGAGCAGCGCCTCGTTGAGGTTGTGCACGCTGGTGAAGTCGACCTTGTTCAGGCCGTTGCCGATGATCGCCAGACGTCCCTTGCCCTGCATGCGCATCAGCCGCGGGAAGATGCTCGCATCCCCTGCGCCGGTGACGAAGCGCGGACGCAGGGCGAGCACTTCGAGGCCGAACTCCTGGGCACCGAAGACTTTCTGCTCGGCCAGGTGCTTGGTCAGCGCATAGTGATCGTGAAAACGCCGCGGCACCTGGTCCTCGCGAATGTCCAGGCGCGAGCGGCCAGTGAAGTAGATCGACGGCGACGACAGGTGCACCAGGCGCCGCACATGTTCTTTGAGGCAACCTTCGACCACGTTCTCGGTGAGCACCACGTTGCCATGATGAAAATCCTGATAACGCCCCCAGTTGCCCACCGCCCCCGCGCAATGCACCACGGCGTCGACGCCCTGGCACAGACGGCGCGCCACCTCGGCGTCGCCCAGGTCGCCTGGAATGAACTGCGCCCCGCGCTTGACCAGGTGCTCCACGCCTTCGGCACGGCGGCCGTTGACCCGCACCTGCAGGCCCTGCTCCAGGGCAAAACGCGCAAAGCGCCCGCCAATGAAGCCGCTCGCGCCGGTGACCAGAATTCGCATGTAAGACTCCGCCTTGCCAGATTACAGATGCAGTTGACGCCGCCCGTGCCTACAACGGCACCAGCCAACCTGGCGCCGCCTGGCGCAGGTGTTCTGTCAGTTGTGCGAGCAGTTGCCCGCCGTTGCGCCAATGATGCCAGTACAACGGCACATCGATGGGAGTATCGCTGCAGATTTCCACCAACTGCCCACTGGCCAGTTGTTCGCGGGCCTGCAGTTCAGGCACCAGGCCCCAACCGAGCCCGGCTTCGGTCAGACGCAAAAAACCCTCGGACGACGGGCACAGGTGATGCAGGAAACCGTCCTCGATCCCCAATGACGCCAGGTAGCGGTGCTGCAGGAAATCGTCAGGCCCGAAGACCACCGCCGGTGTGCGGGCCAACCGCGCCACCTCGAACCCCTGCGGAAAATACCGCGCCATGAACGCCGGGCTTGCCAGCGCGCGATAGCGCATCGCCCCCAACGGCTGGCTGCGCGCACCCGCCACCGGGCGCTCGCTACCGCACAGGCAGGCCGCCACCTCGCCGGCACGCATGCGCCGCAGACCGACTTCCTTATCTTCGACCACCAGGTCCAACAGCAAGCGTTGCCCGGCACAGAAATCCCCCACCGCCCCGGCCCACCAGGTCGCCAGGCTGTCAGCGTTGAGGGCGATACGCAGACGTTCGGGCATGCCCTCTTCATCCAGCGCCGGGACCTGGCGCTGCAGGTCACGCTCGAGCAGGCGCACCTGCTGCACGTGGTTGAGCAACTGGCGACCGACATCGGTCGGGCTCGGTGGCGTGGCACGCACCAGCACCGGCTGGCCGACACGCGCCTCCAGCAGTTTGATGCGTTGCGAGATGGCCGACTGCGAAAGCCCCAGTACCTGGGCGGCGCGCTCGAACCCGCCTTGTTCGATCACGGCGGCGAGGGCAGCGAGCAACTTGTAGTCGAACATCGATTTTCCTAATGCCGGATGAGTACTATTTGTTTTTCTTATACAGCGCCCTTGCCGACAATGGCCAGCATCTTCTTGTGAATCTGCGTCGCCCTTCAAAGGTGGCGCCCGTGGAGTGTTCCCGTTATGTGGCAGAGTTACCTGAACGGCATGCTGGTGGCCTTCGGCCTGATCATGGCCATCGGCACCCAGAACGCCTTTGTCCTGGCCCAGAGCCTGCGCCGCGAACATCACCTGCCGGTGGCACTGTTGTGCGTGCTGTGCGACGCGATCCTGGTGGCGGCCGGAGTGTTCGGCCTGGCGACGGTGCTGGCGCACAACCCGACCCTGCTTGCCGCCGCACGCTGGGGAGGTGCGCTGTTCCTGATCTGGTATGGCGCCAAGGCCCTGCAACGGGCCTGCTCCAGGCAGAGCCTGGAACAGCAGCAAGGCCAAGGCCTGCGTTCACGCCGGGCAGTGCTGCTAAGTGCCCTGGCGGTGACCCTGCTCAACCCCCACGTCTACCTGGACACCGTGCTGCTGATCGGCTCGCTCGGCGCCCAGCAGACGGTGCCCGGGGCCTACGTCGCCGGAGCGGCGAGCGCATCGCTGGTGTGGTTCTTCACCCTGGCCCTGGGCGCCGCCTGGCTCGCACCCTGGCTCGCACGCCCCGGGACCTGGCGGCTGCTGGACCTGATGGTGGCGGTGATGATGTTCGCCGTCGCCGCGCAACTGATCCTCGGCTGATTCCCCACTGGTCGCCGGGGCCCAACCGCTCTGGAACCTCTATTCCCTATAGTTGTTGCGTGGTTATGCGCGGGGGCTGGTGCTATGATCCAGCCCTTGCGTGGCAAAGAGTACAAACTCGCCGACGCTCATCGGGCCGCCCGTGATCGGCCTTGCGCAAACCGCAAACAGACCTGAATCAGGAGATCCACCATGGCTTTTGAATTGCCGCCGCTGCCCTACGCCCACGATGCCCTGCAGCCGCACATCTCCAAGGAAACCCTGGAGTTTCACCACGACAAGCACCACAACACCTATGTCGTGAACCTGAACAACCTGGTCCCAGGCACCGAATTCGAAGGCAAGTCGCTGGAAGAAATCGTCAAGACCTCCTCGGGCGGTATCTTCAACAACGCAGCTCAAGTCTGGAACCACACCTTCTACTGGAACTGCCTGGCACCGAACGCCGGCGGCCAGCCGACTGGCGCCCTGGCTGAAGCCATCAACGCTGCCTTCGGTTCCTTCGACAAGTTCAAGGAAGAGTTCACCAAGACTTCGGTCGGCACCTTCGGTTCCGGTTGGGGCTGGCTGGTGAAGAAGGCTGACGGTTCCCTGGCCCTGGCCAGCACCATCGGCGCCGGCAACCCGCTGACCAGCGGCGACACCCCGCTGCTGACCTGCGACGTCTGGGAACACGCCTACTACATCGACTACCGTAACCTGCGTCCGAAGTACGTCGAGGCGTTCTGGAACCTGGTCAACTGGAAGTTCGTTGCCGAGCAGTTCGAAGGCAAGACCTTCAAGGCCTGATTCGTTCAGCGCTCTGAAAAACCCGGCCCTGGCCGGGTTTTTTTGTTTCCCGGGTCCAGGAAACGGAAAAACCACGGCTAATTTTCAAGCCTCCCGCGCGCCCTCTCTTGCTCCCCCTCAATAGCGCGCTAACATCAACCTTCTGGAAAGTTGATGCAGGACATTCAAGTCGCATGGCCGCATAACCGATACAGTACTCAGGGTGCATCCAGCGACGGGCCCCTCGCCTGCCGCGGCAATCGGTCGATAGTGTATTGCCAAGGTTGATGGCAAAATAATGGCATGCGCATGGATTAAGGAAACCCCATTGAAGCTGGAATTTCGGAACAGCTTGTCGGTCAAGTTGCTCAGGGTCGTGCTGCTGTCGGCGCTCGCGGTGGGCGTCGTTCTCAGTTGTGCGCAGATCGTCTATGACACCTACAAGACCCGCCAGGCCGTCAACAACGATGCCCAGCGCATCCTCGACATGTTCCGCGACCCCTCCACCCAAGCGGTCTACAGCCTCGACCGAGAGATGGGCATGCAGGTCATGGAGGGTCTGTTCCAGGACGAATCGGTGCGCATGGCCTCCATCGGCCACCCCAATGAAACCATGCTCGCGCAGAAGTCCCGCCCCCTGCAGGACATGCCCCTGCGCTGGTTGACCGACCTGATCCTCGGCCAGGAGCGCACCTACACCACCCAACTGGTCGGCCGCGGCCCCTACAGCGAATACTACGGCGACCTGAGCATCACACTCGATACCGCCAGCTATGGCGAG
Organism: Pseudomonas sp. NBRC 111143; assembly: GCF_001320965.1. NCBI lineage: Bacteria > Pseudomonadati > Pseudomonadota > Gammaproteobacteria > Pseudomonadales > Pseudomonadaceae > Pseudomonas > Pseudomonas sp. NBRC 111143. Next base: position 43,264 of record NZ_BCBT01000031.1, read on the forward strand.
GGCTTTCTGGTCAACGCGGTCATCATCTTCATTTCCGGCGTGCTGCGCGCCCTGGCCATGGGCCTGGTGCTCTACCTCGTGTACCACTGGCTGCTGACCAAACCGTTGTCGAAAATCATCGAGCATCTCACCCAGATCAACCCCGACCGCCCCAGCCAGCACCAGATTCCCCAACTCAAGGGCCACGAACGCAACGAACTGGGCCTGTGGGTCGACACCGCCAACCAGTTGCTGGCCTCCATCGAACGCAACACCCATTTGCGCCACGAGGCGGAAAACAGCCTGCAGCGCATGCCCCAGTACGACTTCCTGACCGGCCTGCCCAACCGCCAGCAGTTGCAACAGCAACTGGACAAGATCCTCGTCGATGGCGGGCGCCTGCAGCACCGTGTGGCCGTACTGTGCGTGGGCCTGGACGACTTCAAGGGCATCAACGAGCAGTTCAGCTACCAGGTCGGCGACCAGTTGCTGCTGGCCCTGGCCGACCGCCTGCGCGCCCACAGCGGCCGCCTCGGTTCCCTCGCCCGCCTGGGTGGCGACCAGTTCGCCCTGGTGCAAGCCAACATCGAGCAGCCCTACGAGGCCGCCGAGCTGGCCCAGAGCATTCTCGACGACCTGGAAGTGCCCTTCGCCCTCGATCATCAGGAAATCCGTTTGCGTGCCACCATCGGCATCACCCTGTTCCCCGAAGACGGCGACAGCACCGAAAAGCTGCTGCAAAAGGCCGAGCAGACCATGACCCTGGCCAAGGCCCGCTCGCGCAACCGCTATCAGTTCTACATCGCCAGCGTCGACAGCGAGATGCGTCGGCGCCGAGAGCTGGAAAAAGACCTGCGCGAGGCGTTGCCGCGCAACCAGCTCTACCTGGTGTATCAACCGCAGATCAGCTACCGCGACCACCGTGTGGTCGGCGTCGAAGCGCTGCTGCGCTGGCAGCATCCGGAGCTGGGCATGGTACCGCCAGACCAGTTCATCCCGCTGGCCGAACAGAACGGCAACATCATCGCCATCGGCGAATGGGTGCTCGACCAGGCCTGCCGCCAGTTGCGCGAGTGGCACGACCTGGGTTTCAGCGAGCTGCGCATGGCGGTCAACCTGTCGACCGTGCAACTGCACCACAACGAGCTGCCGCGGGTGGTCAACAACCTGCTGCAGGCCTATCGCCTGCCGCCGCGCAGCCTGGAGCTGGAGGTGACCGAGACCGGCCTGATGGAAGACATCAGCACCGCCGCCCAACACCTGCTGAGCCTGCGCCGTTCAGGGGCGCTGATCGCCATCGACGACTTCGGCACCGGCTACTCCTCGCTCAGTTACCTGAAGTCGCTGCCGCTGGACAAGATCAAGATCGACAAGAGCTTCGTCCAGGACCTGCTGGACGACGATGACGACGCCACCATCGTTCGGGCCATCATCCAGTTGGGCAAGAGCCTGGGCATGCAGGTGATCGCCGAAGGCGTGGAAACCGCCGAGCAGGAAACCTACATCATCGCCCAGGGCTGCCATGAGGGTCAGGGCTACCACTACAGCAAGCCGCTGCCCTCGCGCGAGCTGACCGCCTTCCTCAAGCACGCCCAACGCAACCAGGTCTCGGCACTCTGAGCGTGGTCGTCATTGACGACCCTGGAAACGACATTTGCACGAAAAGCACGGCCAACCCTTTACACCAAATGCAAATCTTTCGCATTATGTTGCGGTTTCGCGTGCCACGGTGCAGCGCTTCCAACACATGGTCCAACCAAACGACGCAGGGAAACCAACAATGATTCGAATGCCTCTGGCCTCCGCCAGTCTGCTGGCCATCGCCATCGCTCTCGCCGGCTGCGGCGAAGGCAAGGACGACAAGGCCGCCGCTCCGCAAGCCCAGGCACCTGCCGCCAGCACTGCTGCCGCACCTGGGGCTGTCGATGAAGCCGCTGCCCAGGCCGTGGTCAAGCACTACGCCGAAATGGTTCATGCCGTGTACAGCGACTCGCTGAGCACCGCCAAGCAACTGCAGACCGCCATCGACGCGTTCCTGGCCAAGCCCAACGATGAGACCCTGAAAGCCGCCAAGGACGCCTGGGTCGCTTCCCGCGTTCCTTACCTGCAGAGCGAAGCCTTCCGCTTCGGCAACACCATCATCGACGACTGGGAAGGTCAAGTGAACGCCTGGCCCCTGGACGAAGGCCTGATCGACTACGTCGACAAGAGCTACGAGCACGCCCTGGGCAACCCGGCTGCCAACGCCAACATCATCGCCAACCCTGAGATCCAGGTCGGCGAAGACAAGGTCGACGTCAAGGAAATCACGCCCGAGAAACTGGCCAGCCTGAACGAGCTGGGCGGTTCCGAAGCCAACGTCGCCACCGGCTACCATGCCATCGAATTCCTGCTCTGGGGCCAGGACCTCAACGGCACGGGCCCAGGCGCAGGCAACCGTCCGGCGTCGGACTACCTCGAAGGCCAGGGTGCCACCGGTGGTCACAACGACCGTCGCCGCGCCTACCTCAAAGCCGTCACCGACCTGCTGGTGAGCGACCTCGAAGAGATGGTCGGCAACTGGGCACCGAACGTCGCCGACAACTACCGCGCTTCGCTGGAAGCCGAGCCGGTCAAGGATGGCCTGCGCAAGATGCTGTTCGGTATGGGCAGCCTGTCGCTGGGCGAACTGGCGGGCGAGCGCATGAAGGTCTCGCTGGAAGCCAACTCGCCTGAAGACGAGCACGACTGCTTCAGCGACAACACCCACTGGTCGCACTTCTACGACGCCAAGGGCATCCGCAACATCTACCTGGGCGAGTACACCCGTCCGGACGGCTCCAAGGTCAGCGGCCCTAGCCTGTCGTCGCTGGTGGCCAAGGTCGACCCGGCCACCGACGCCACCCTGAAGGCCGACCTGCAGGACACCGAAGCGAAGATCCAGGTGATCGTCGACCACGCCCTCAAGGGCGAGCACTACGACCAGCTGATCGCTGCCGATAACGCTGCAGGCAACCAGGTGGTGCGTGACGCCATCGCCGCGCTGGTCAAGCAGACCGGTGCCATCGAGCAGGCCGCCGGCAAGCTGGGCATCGACAACCTGAACCCGGACACCGCAGACCACGAGTTCTGATGCCAGGGTGAAGGTTTGAAAGGGGCGGCCTTCGGGTCGCCTTTTTCATATCCGGGTTTGCGCTGACCAAACCCGCCCCTTCGCGGGCAAGCCAGCGGATTCAGCAGGCAATTGCAAATTGCTCTTATTCAAACATCCCCATTTTGCTAAGCTTGCACGCCGGTTTTTCGCTCACGCCCAGGATTCTCGATGTCCTCGTCGCTGTCCCGACTCCCACTTCTGCTGATGGTCACCGTCCTGGCCGCCTGTGACGACGCTCCGCGTTTCACCCAGGCCGAGCCCGGCGAAGCGCTATCCGGCGGCAAGGCTACGATCCTGCGCAGCGACCGTAACGCCTTCTCGATGCCCTCGGCCAACCTCACGCCCGAGCGCCGCCTGGATTTCAGCGTCGGCAACAGCTTCTTCCGCAGTCCCTGGGTGATCGCACCTTCGACCACCACTGCACGCGATGGCCTGGGCCCGCTGTTCAACACCAATGCCTGCCAGAACTGCCACATCCGTGACGGCCGAGGTCATCCGCCAGAGGCCGAGGCCCGCAATGCCGTGTCCATGCTGGTGCGCCTGTCGATCCCCGACCAGCCGCAGTTCATCAAGGAAATCGAACGCCTCGGCGTGGTTCCCGAACCGGTCTACGGTACGCAACTGCAGGACATGTCGATCCCCGGCGTAGCTCCGGAAGGCAAGGTGCGGGTCAGCTACGACAGCGAGACCGTCACCTTCGAGGATGGCCACCAGGTCGAACTGCGCCGCCCGACCGTGGAGATCACCCAGCTCGGCTACGGCCCGATGCACCCGGACACACGCATCTCCGCCCGTGTCGCCCCGCCCATGATCGGCCTCGGACTGCTCGAGGCCATCCCGGAGGCTGCGCTTTTGGCCAACGAAGACCCGGATGATCGCAACAACGACGGCATCCGCGGCCGCGCCAACCGGGTCTGGGACGATGCCCAAGGCAAGACCGTGGTCGGCCGCTTCGGATGGAAAGCCGGGCAACCCAACGTCAACCAGCAGAACGTCCACGCCTTCGCTGGCGACATGGGCCTGACCAGCACCCTCAAGCCCGAGGACGATTGCACGCCGGCACAGGTCGAATGCCGCGCCGCGCCCAACGGCGACGGTGACGACGGCGAAAAGGAAGTCAGCGACAACATCCTGCGCCTGGTGACGTTCTACACCCGCAACCTGGCGGTGCCTGCACGCCGCGAGGTGAATTCGCCGCAGGTGCTGGCCGGCAAGAACCTGTTCTTCCAGGCGGGCTGCCAGGGCTGTCACACACCGCAGTTCACCACGGGTAGTGACAACGTCGAGCCAGAACTGGCCAACCAGGTGATCCGCCCCTACAGCGACCTGCTGCTGCACGGCATGGGCCCAGGCCTTGCCGACAACCGTAGCGAGTTCGCCGCCGGTGGCCAGGATTGGCGCACGCCGCCGCTGTGGGGCATCGGCCTGACCGAAACCGTCAGCGGCCACACCCAGTTCCTCCATGATGGTCGCGCCCGCAATCTGCTCGAGGCCGTGCTCTGGCACGGCGGCGAAGCCGAGGCTGCACGCCGTCAAGTACTGACCTTCAATGCCGAGCAACGCGCCGCGCTGCTGGCTTTCCTGAACTCACTTTAAACGCGCAAGGAGCCGGGCATGTTCCGACCCAAACTGTTGTTCACCAGCCTCGCCGCCATCGCCCTGGGCGCCTGCTCGCCGCAGGACCAGCAAGCCGTGACCTCCGCCGCCATCGCCCAGCAGGTGATCCTGCCGACCTACAGCCGTTGGGTCGAGGCCGACCGCCAACTGGCCGCCAGCGCCCTGGCTTATTGCGAAGGCAAGCAGAGCCTGGACACCGCCCGCGCCGACTTCCTCAACGCGCAGAAGGCTTGGGCCGAACTGCAGCCGCTGCTGGTCGGCCCATTGGCCGAAGGCAACCGCGCCTGGCAGGTGCAGTTCTGGCCTGACAAGAAGAACCTGGTCGGCCGCCAGGTCGAGCAACTGGTCAGCGGCGACAAGCCGGTCGACGCAGACAGCCTCGGCAAGGCCAGCGTCGTGGTCCGTGGCCTGTCGGCCTATGAGTACATCCTCTTCGACAGCAAGCCGGACATCGCCACCGCCGAGCAGAAAGCCCGCTACTGCCCGCTGCTGGTGGCCATCGCCGAGCACCAGAAAGCCCTGGCCGAAGACATTCTCAAGAGCTGGAACAGTACCGATGGCATGCTGTCGCAGATGACCAAGTTCCCCAACCAGCGCTACGCCGACTCGCATGAAGCGATCGCCGACCTGCTGCGCGCCCAGGTCACCGCCCTGGACACGCTGAAGAAGAAACTCGGCGCCCCCATGGGCCGTCAGAGCAAGGGTATCCCTCAGCCACTGCAAGCCGAAGCCTGGCGCAGCCACTCCTCGCTCAAGAGCCTGGAGGCTTCGCTCAAGGCCGCCGAAACCGTCTGGACCGGGGTCGACAACAAAGGTCTGCGCGGTCTGCTGGGTAAAGATCAGAGCGCGCTGGCGCAAAAGATCGACGATGCCTACGCCAGCGCTGCCAAACTGCTGGCTGACAACCAGAAGACCCTGGGCGAACTGCTCGCCGACGATGCCGGCAAGCAGACCCTCAACCAGATCTACGACAGCCTCAACGTCGTCCACCGCCTGCACGAAGGCGAGCTGGCCAAGGCGTTGAATATCCAGCTGGGCTTCAATGCCAACGACGGTGACTGATCATGCTGCGACGCCAGGCCCTCAAACTCGGTAGCGTGCTGCTCAGCGCCCTGACGCTCGGCGGCTGGACCCTGCTGCGCAACAAGGGCAGCGAGCCGCTGCTGCTGTCGGCGCGTGACGATGCCGATGGCGGCCACCATGCCGTAGGCTACCGCCTCGACGGCACCCAGGTGTTCGCCACCCAGGTGGCCCAGCGTTGCCATGCAATCATTCATCACCCCGAACAGCCGGTCGCCCTGTTCGTCGCCCGTCGACCAGGTACCGAAAGCTACCTGATCGACCTGCGCGACGGTCGTCTGCTGCAGACGATCACCTCGCAACCGAACCGGCACTTCTATGGCCACGCCGTCATCCACAAGGATGGCGAGTGGCTGTACGCCACCGAGAACGACACCACCGACCCCGGGCGCGGCGTGCTCGGGGTCTACCGTTTCGAGGGCCAGCGCCTGGTACACAGCGGCGAGATCCCCACCCATGGCGTCGGCCCCCATGAAGTGGCCTGGATGCCCGACGGCGAAACCCTGGTGGTGGCCAACGGAGGCATCCGCACCGAGGCCGAAAGCCGGGTAGAGATGAACCTCGACGCCATGGAGCCGAGCCTGGTGCTGATGCAGCGTGATGGCACGCTGCTTAGCAAGGAGACGCTGGCCCAGCAGATGAACAGCGTGCGCCATCTCGCGGTGGGCAACGACGGCACCGTCCTTGCCTGCCAGCAGTTCATGGGAGGTTCTGAAGAAACCGCCGAACTGCTGGCGATCAAGCGTCCGGGCGAGGCGTTCAAGGCCTTCCCGGTGCCGGAGCGGCAACTGCAGTCGATGGCCCAGTACACCGCCAGTGTCGCCGTGCACAGTGACCTGCGCCTGGTGGCACTGACCGCGCCGCGGGCCAACCGCCTGTTCATCTGGGACTTGGACAGCGGCGCGGTGAAGCTCGATGCGCCGATGCCCGATTGCGCCGGGGTCGGCGCGGTGAAGGACGGCTTCGTCGTCACCTCGGGGCAGGGGCGCTGCCGCTATTACGACTGCCGCAAGGCAGAGCTGGTCGGGCAGCCCATGAATCTGCCATCCGGGCTTTGGGACAATCACCTGCATCTGGTCTGATTCAGCACTGGCCCCACCGGCCCTATCGCGGGACGAGCCCGCTCCCACAGGTCCGGCATCCACGGGGAGTGGGCGCAGGCAGGCCCTGCGATAGGGCCTGCCCAGTCGATACATCTCCCACTTCCCGAAAAACAGTCAATACTTGCCTTCATCCGCACGTGGGCAGGATCGCCCGTGGTCGTGCCATACCCATAACAATCACATCCAAGGAACCGGACCATGCTACGCCGCCGCATGCTGATCATGTTGGCAGTGGTGATGCTGATCGTGCTCGCCCTGGGGGGCATCAAGGCCTTTTCGATCTACCGCCAGATCCAGGTCTTTTCCGCTCCCAAACCCGCGATCAGCGTCGCTGCCGCCAAGGCCGAGCAACGCCAGTGGCAGGAACGCCTGCCGGCGGTCGGCAGCCTAAAGGCGCTGCAGGGCGTCGAACTCAGCCTGGAAGTGGCCGGGACGGTAAAGCACCTGCATTTCGATTCCGGACAACAGGTCAAGGTCGGGCAACTGCTGCTCGAACTCGACAGCGAACAGGAGGCCGCGCTGCTGGGCACCGCGCAGGCCGACCTGGGCCTGGCCAAGGTCGATTTCGGCCGCGGCAGCCAACTGGTAGGCGACTCGGCCATCTCCCGCGGTGAATTCGACCGCCTCACCGCCCAGTACCGGCGCAACCAGGCCGTGGTCGAACAGCTCAAGGCCTCGCTGGCCAAGAAAAGCATGAAGGCGCCCTTCAGCGGCACCATCGGCATCCGCCAGGTGGATGTCGGCGACTATCTGGCCAGCGGCACGGTGATTGCCACGCTGCAGGACCTCTCCAGCCTCTACGTCGACTTCAACGTACCCGAACAGGCGCTACCGCAGTTGTCCCTCGGCCAGCAGGTGCTGGTGCAGGTGGCGGCTTTCCCCGGCCAGACCTTCCCTGCCCGCCTCAGCGCGATCAACCCCAAGGTCGAGGAAAGCACGCGCAACCTGCTGCTGCGCGCCACCCTGGCCAACCCGGATGGCAAGCTGCTACCGGGCATGTTCGCCAGCCTGCTGGTATTGCTGCCCGATCCGCAATTGCAGGTGGTGGTGCCGGAGAGCGCGATCACCTACACCCTTTACGGCAACTCGGTGTATGTGGTCGGCGAGAAGAAGGCCGACGACGGCCAGGCACATCTGGTCGCCGAGCAGCGCACCGTACAGACCGGCGAGCGCCGCGATGGCGTGGTGGTGGTGCGCAAGGGGCTGCAGGCTGGCGAACAGGTGGTCACCGCCGGACAGCTCAAGCTCAGCCCGGGCGCTGCGATACGCATCAGCCAGGACCCGCCCCTGTCGCCCGCCGACGCCCAAGGCGCGGCGGCCCCCCACTGACGCGGAGGCTGGCATGGCATTCACCGACCCATTCATCCGCCGCCCCGTACTCGCCAGCGTGGTCAGCCTGCTGATCCTGCTGCTCGGCTTCCAGGCCTGGAGCAAGCTGCAGATCCGCCAGTACCCACAGATGGAAAACGCCCTGATCACGGTGACCACCGCCTATCCCGGCGCCAACGCCGAGACCATCCAGGGCTACATCACCCAACCGCTGCAGCAGAGCCTGGCCAGTGCCGACGGCATCGACTACATGACCTCCGTCAGCCGCCAGAACTTTTCGGTGATCTCGGTCTACGCGCGCATCGGTGCCGATACGGATCGCCTGTTCACCCAACTGCTGGCCAAGGCCAACGAGGTGCGCAACAAACTGCCGCAGGACTCCGAAGACCCGGTCCTGAGCAAGGAGGCGGCCGATGCCTCGGCGCTGATGTACATCAGCTTCTACAGCAGCGAAATGAGCAACCCGCAGATCACCGACTACCTGTCACGGGTCATCCAGCCCAAGCTTGCGACCCTGCCAGGCATGGCCGAAGCCGAAATCCTCGGCAACCAGGTGTTCGCCATGCGCATCTGGGTCGATCCGGTGAAGCTGGCCGGGTTCGGCCTTTCGGCCACCGATGTGACCAGCGCGGTGCGCCGCTACAACTTCCTGGCTGCCGCCGGCGAGGTGAAGGGCGAATACGTGGTCACCAGCGTCAATGCCACCACCGAACTGAAGTCCGCCGAAGCCTTCGCCGCCCTGCCGGTCAAGACCGTCGGCGACAGTCGTGTGCTGCTCGGCGATGTGGCGCGCATCGAGATGGGCGCGGAGAACTACGACACGGTCAGCTCCTTCGACGGTATCCCGTCGGTGTACATCGGCATCAAGGCCACGCCATCGGCCAACCCGCTGGAGGTGATCAAGGAGGTGCGGCGAATCATGCCGGACCTGGAAAGCCAGCTGCCCTCGGCACTGAAAGTCTCCATCGCCTACGACGCCACGCTGTTCATCCAGGCCTCCATCGATGAAGTGATCAAGACCCTCGGCGAAGCGGTGCTGATCGTCATCGTCGTGGTGTTCCTGTTCCTCGGTGCGCTGCGCTCAGTGCTGATCCCGGTGATCACCATCCCGCTGTCGATGATCGGCGTGCTGTTCTTCATGCAGATGATGGGGTATTCGCTGAACCTGCTGACCTTGCTGGCCATGGTCCTGGCCATCGGCCTGGTGGTGGATGACGCGATCGTCGTGGTGGAGAACATCCATCGCCATATCGAAGAGGGCAAGACGCCGTTCGACGCTGCCCTCGAAGGCGCGCGGGAAATCGCCATGCCGGTGGTGTCGATGACCATCACCCTGGCGGCGGTGTACGCACCGATCGGCTTCCTCACCGGGCTGACCGGCGCGCTGTTCAAGGAGTTCGCCCTGACCCTGGCGGGCGCGGTGGTGATCTCCGGCATCGTGGCCCTGACCCTGTCACCGATGATGTGCGCCTTGCTGCTGCGCCCCGAGCAGAGCGAGAAAGGCCTGGCCCATCGTCTGGACCAGATCTTCGAGCGTCTGAAAGTACGTTACCAGCGTCTGCTGCACGGCACCCTCGACAGCCGCCCGGTGGTCCTCGTCTTCGCCGTGATCATCCTGTGCCTGATCCCGGTACTGCTCAAGTTCACCCAGAACGAGCTGGCGCCCAACGAAGACCAGGGGGTGATCTTCATGATGAGCAGCTCGCCGCAGCCGGCCAACCTGGATTACCTCAACGCCTATACCGACCGTTTCACACCACTGTTCAAGACCTTCCCCGAGTATTACTCCTCGTTCCAGATCAACGGTTTCAATGGTGTGCAAAGCGGTATCGGCGGCTTTCTGCTCAAGCCCTGGAACGATCGCGAACGTACGCAGATGCAACTGCTGCCGCTGGTGCAGGCCAAGCTCGAGGACATCGGTGGGCTGCAGATCTTCGGCTTCAACCTGCCATCGTTGCCGGGCACTGGCGAAGGCCTGCCGTTCCAGTTCGTGCTCAACACCGCAGGCGACTACCCAGCCCTGCTGGAAGTGGCACAGCGCGTCAAGGAGCGCGCCCAGGCCTCGGGCAAGTTCGCTTTCCTCGACATCGACCTGGCCTTCGACAAGCCCGAAGTGGTGGTCGATATCGACCGGGCCAAGGCGGCGCAGATGGGGGTGTCGATGGATACCCTCGGCGGAACGCTGGCCACCCTGCTGGGCGAGGCGGAAATCAACCGTTTCACCCTCGAAGGGCGCAGCTACAAGGTGATCGCCCAGGTCGAGCGGGCCTACCGCGACAACGCCGGCTGGCTGAACAACTATTACGTGAAGAACGATCAGGACCAGTTGCTGCCCCTGTCGACCCTGATCACCCTCAGCGAGCGGGCCCGACCGCGCCAGCTCAACCAGTTCCAGCAGTTGAACTCGGCGATCATCCAGGGCGTACCGATGGTCAGCATGGGCGAGGCGCTGGATACCATCCGCAGCATCGCCCGAGAGGAGGCCCCGGAGGGCTTCGCCTTCGACTATGCCGGCACCGCGCGGCAGTTCGTCCAGGAAGGCAGCGCCCTGTGGGTGACCTTCGGTCTGGCCCTGGCGATCATTTTCCTGGTGCTGGCAGCACAGTTCGAAAGCTTCCGCGACCCGCTGGTGATTCTGGTGACCGTGCCGCTGTCGATCTGTGGCGCACTGCTGCCGCTGTTTCTTGGCGTCTCGAGCATGAACATCTACACCCAGGTCGGGCTGGTGACATTGATCGGGCTGATCAGCAAGCACGGCATCCTGATCGTCGAGTTCGCCAACCAGCTGCGCGAGGAAAAAGGCCTGGGGGTGCGCGAGGCGATCGAGGAAGCCGCGGCGATCCGTCTGCGGCCGGTGCTGATGACCACCGCAGCAATGGTATTCGGCATGGTGCCACTGATCCTGGCGACGGGTGCCGGCGCCGTGAGCCGGTTCGACATCGGTATCGTGATTGCCACCGGCATGTCGATCGGCACACTGTTCACCTTGTTCGTGCTGCCTTGCGTATACACCTTGCTGGCGCATCGGACGGTGGCGGATGAGCGCCAAGGGAGCGGTGGTACAACCTCAAGCCTGGGAAAACGACAAACCCATTAGCCAGAAACAACAAGGCCCCGCATCTGCGGGGCCTCGTGCCTGAAGTTCAGCCAAACGGCCGCAGCCCCTGGCGCATCCCGAACAGGAACAACAGCAGATCATGATCCGGCTGGGCCTGGGCCTGCGCCTGCTCTGGCTTTGTCACCCGCGGCGTGGCGCACTGCCCCGCCGCATCGCTCTTGCTGAACACGGTCGGCCGTGGCACTTCCCAGGCCGCCACGGCTACGCTGGTCACGCCAAGCGCGGCCACCAGGAACAAAGCTCGAGCTATTTCTAGTTTCATCAACCTAACCCTTTGACAGCGCTGCCAAACGCCCTCTCATAAAAGTAGAGCAGGGTTTGCCATTCCGCTTCATTGAACGACGAATGGCGGCGCAGCTGGCGCAGGTCGTTGTAGGCCGCGCGCTGGCAACTGATGCGGCGGCGGCACTTCTCCAGGTCCAGCAGTGCCACTTCGGCCCGCGCCTGCTCACCTTCACCGCTCACCTTGACGAACACATGCTTGCCGTACAGGCAGCCGTGCTGCCAGTGGCCCAGATGCATCCGCGCCAGGTTGTCAGCCAGGTCCTTGAGCATGCGTTCATGCAGCACCTGCGGGTAATGCTCGCGAGCACCCTGGGCGTGCCAGGTGTCGAGATCGACGAATCCATCCAGCGCTTCACTGACCAACAGCGCCCGCCACTGGTGCTCGGCATCGCGTTCTGCACCAGCAAAGACGATACGCGGCACCCGCACTCCCAACTGCTCGAAGCTGTTCAGGGCGTCCAGCTCGCGCAACACCGTGGGGCGGCCGAAGGGGTGCAGCAGGCTGCGGTAGATATGCCCGACCTGGCGCTTGGCATAGAGCAGATGGCCGTTGCCATCATCCAGGCGCTGCACGCCACTTTCACCGCCACGTCGCTGATTGGGCTCCTCGACCCATTCCCCCTGCTGTTGCCAGTAGTAGTCGAATTGCGACACCTGCCCCTGAGTTGCTGCCATGAATCCCTCACCCCTTTCGCAATACATAGACTCGCCACATGGCATAGAACGGCAGGAAGTCGAGACGTTCCTGAATCCTGAAGCCTGCTGTCACAAATTCTTCTTCAACCGTAGCAGCAGGTAACACAAAGCGATTCTGGTAACTGTCCTGCTCCGCCTTGGCGCTGCGTCGTTGTTCGAGCTTCTTGCGCCGCCATGCCTTGAAATTGCCATCCACCCACAGCGACAGGATCACGCTATCACGGCTAACCCTTTGAAATTCAGAAAGAATTGTCTTGCGATGGGCTGGATCACCGATGTGGTGGAACAATCGCATGCAGAAAATGCTGTCTACCGAATTGTCCGGCAGGTCGATGGCAAAGGCTGAGGTCTGCAAAGGGCGTACCCGCTCGACCACCGCTGGCGGTTGCGACGCACAGGCTGTCTCGATCATCGCAGCGGAATTGTCTGCACCGATGATCACGCGGTTGGGTTTTTCTGCCAGCAGCGGCCAGAAACGGCCGGCGCCGCATGGCAGGTCGAGCACCAGGCCCGGCTCGCCGGTCAGTGTCAGGGCGCGGCGAGCAAGTTGCTCGTCACGCGTGTGGGAAAGGCGACGGGCCAGGCCATCCTGATGCTTGATGAAGTACTCACGGGCGTGCTGCTGATCGTACTTTTCGGAAAATTCGAGTTTGATAGGGCTACGCATGGGACATCTCCTGACTCAATGCCGACCACATTAGGTGGGCAAGCGTTGGCATCAGGTCATCGCCATGTGAAAAAACTGTCACCCGAAAGGGTTAAATCTTACGAATCATTACACAACATTCTGCATCGGGGCCGCCGTACGGCCCCGGTTTCTACTGCAGGGTTGTGTCGATTTCCTGCTCATGCGCCAGCGCGGTGCCCTGGCTCAGGTCTACCTGGAAACGACAGCCGTGGGGCGCGGTGGCGGTCAGGGTCACGCGCCAGCCCTGGTCGTCGCAGATCCGCTGTACCAGCGAAAGCCCCAGGCCGAGCCCCTCGCCACGTCGCTCGTCGCCGCGCACGAAGGGCTTGAACATAGCCTCGCGCTGCTCCTCGGGAATGCCCACGCCGCTGTCCTCGACACTGAAACCGCGGGCCTCGAGGCTCAGGCGGATATAACCGGTATCGGTGTAATGCGCTGCGTTGCGCAGCAGGTTGCCCATCACCGATTGCAGGAAGGTGGCGTTGTACAAGGTCGGGCTGGCACTGACACGGCCATCGTAGTAGAGGGTCAGGCCCTTCTGCTCGATGGTGTCGCGCCAGACGCCGATCAGATCATCAGCCACCTCGCGCAGGCTGGCCCGCGAGGCCACCGCACCTTCGTCACGCTGGGCCCGGGCCAGCATGAGGAAGGTCTTGACCAGCTCGCGCATCTCCTCGGTGGCACGGGCGATCCGTTCCACCTGGGCGCGTGACCGACTGTCCAGGCCGGTGTTCTCCATCAGCAGTTCGCAGGAAGTCGCGAGCACCATCAGTGGGGTGCGCAGTTCATGGCTGACATCGCTGGTAAACAGTCGCTCGCGGGTCAACGCATCGCGCAAGCGACCAAGGGTATCGTCGAACGCCACCGCCAACTGCCCGACTTCGTCGGCGGCATAGTCCGGCGCAAGCGGCGGCGCCAAACCGAGCAACTGGTCACGATGGCGGACTTGGCGCGCCAGACGAATCACCGGCGCCATGACCCGGCGCGCCAGCAGCCAGCCAAGGAATGCCGCCAGCACCAGGCTGAGCAGAAAGCCCACCACCACCACGGCGAACAGCACCCGCTCACGCTCCTCGAAATCGCTCTGGTCCTGCAACAGTACATAGCGACGACCGTCCACGACCTCGACCATGGCGTGGTAGGAGAGCTGGTCGCGGAACACTTCATGGAAGCCGGCATCGAGGTGACGCAGGTCTTTGGGCAACTCGAAATCATCGCGACCGCCGCTGAAGTAGAACAACTGGTCAGGGCGCGGGCGGTGGCTCCAGTCACTGACGCTGTCCATGCGCAGCAGACGCTGCAGATCCCCCCCCAGCACCGAGGAAATCAGGCGTTCTTCGACCAGGTGAACAGTGGCGACGATGCCGAAAGCAAACGCGCCGGCGACCAACGCGCTCATCAGTGCAAAGGCAATGATGATGCGCTGGGCAAGGCTCTGCTTAAACTCCATCGCGACCCTCGGCGAGGCGATAGCCGACGCCATGGACCGTATGCAGCAGGGGCTTTTCGAACGGTTTGTCGATCACCTGGCGCAGTTGGTGGACATGGCTGCGCAAGCTGTCGCTGTCGGGGCAGTCGTCGCCCCACAGGGCTTCTTCGAGGACTTCGCGTCGCAGCACGTGCGGGCTCTTCTGCATCAGCACCGCCAGCAACTTCAGGCCGACCGGGTTGAGTTTGAGCAGCTTGCCCTGACGGGTGACTTCCAGCGTGTCGAGGTCGTAGCTCAGGTCTGCCACCTGCAGCGTACGCCGACCGCCGCCCTGGGCGCGACGCAGCACCGCCTCGATGCGCGCGGCCAATTCGGACAAGGCGAAAGGCTTGAGCAGGTAATCGTCGGCCCCGGAACGGAAGCCCTGCAGGCGATCGTCCAGCTGGTCGCGGGCGGTCAGCATGATCACCGGGGTGTCGCGGCGGGCGTCTTCGCGCAGGCGCTTGCACAGGGTGTAGCCATCGATGCCGGGCAGCATGATATCGAGCACGATCAGGTCATAGTGTTCGGTCGCGGCCAGGTGCAGGCCCGACAGGCCGTCCTGGGCGCAGTCGACGGTGTAGCCTTTCATGCCCAGGTAATCAGCCAGGTTGGCGAGGATATCGCGGTTGTCTTCAACCAGTAGAATGCGCATCGGGGTCTCCTGTGCGGCGCTTCGCTGTGCGCGGCAGGCGCAGCTTACGGCCATTGGCCAAGCATCGCCAGCCTTGGTGGAAAAACAGCGTAACTGACGCTTTTTTCACTGATCCTTCACACACAGAGCATAGCCGCGGACCGAAAATGCCCGATCTTTCGTGCCTTCCCCCTTGCCTGTGGAGCCTTCATGCACACCGCCCGACCCCGCCCGATCAACCTCTGGCTGTACCTTGGCATCCCCCTGGCTACCGCACTGGTTCTGCTGCTGCTCGAGGCCACATCGCTGGACATGGACGTGGCCAACCTGATGTTCGATCCGTCCGTGGGTCAATTCATCGGGCGCCATAGCTACTTCCTGGAGACCATCCTGCATGACCGGGTCAAGCAGGCGGTGATCGGTGTCGGGCTGCTGGCGGTAGTGGCGTTCATCGCCAGTTTCTTCTGGTCACGCCTGGGCAGTTGGCGTCGCGAACTGGGTTGCCTGGTGCTGGCCCTGGGGCTGTCCACCGGTTTTGTCACGCCACTCAAGCAACTGACGGCGGTGCAGTGCCCGTGGAGCCTGACCCAGTTCGGCGGCAAGGAAACCTACAGCAAACTGCTCGAAGCGCGGCCAGCGACCGACAAACCAGGGCTGTGCTGGCCCGGCGGCCATGCAGCGACCGGCTTCAGCCTGTTCGCATTGTTCTTCGTGCTGCGTGACCGCAAGCCACGCCTGGCACGTGGTGCCTTTGCCCTCGCGGCAGGTGTCGGGGTGGTGCTATCGGTAGGCCGGATGATGCAGGGCGCGCACTTTCTCTCGCACAACGTCTGGACCGCCGTGTTCTGCTGGTTGATCGGATTGGGCTGCTATTACCTGGTGCTCTATCGCAGGGGGATGGCAAGGGTGACCGTGGCTGAACGCGGCATTGCCTGAGTCGACGCAGGTCTGACACACGCGCATGAAAAAGCCCCGCACAAGGCGGGGCTTTTTCATGCAGCTAGGGCCAGGGCTGGCTTACATCATGCCGCCCATGCCACCCATGCCGCCCATGTCTGGCATACCGCCAGCAGCTGGCTTGTCTTCCGGCAGGTCAGCAACCATGGCCTCGGTGGTGATCATCAGACCACCGATCGAAGCGGCGGCTTGCAGCGCCGAACGGGTGACCTTGGCTGGGTCCAGGATGCCCATCTCGATCATGTCGCCGTATTCGCCGGTAGCGGCGTTGTAGCCGTAGTTGCCCGAACCCTGCTTGACCTTGTCGGCCACAACGCTTGGCTCGTCGCCGGCGTTGGCAGTGATCTGACGCAGCGGCGCTTCGACAGCGCGACGCAGCAGGGAGATACCGACGTTCTGGTCTTCGTTGTCGCCTTTGAGCTCGGTAATGGCTGCCAGGGCGCGAACCAGGGCAACACCACCGCCAGGCACCACGCCTTCTTCAACGGCTGCACGGGTAGCATGCAGGGCGTCTTCAACGCGGGCTTTCTTCTCTTTCATCTCGACTTCGGTGCCAGCACCGACCTTGATCACGGCAACACCGCCAGCCAGCTTGGCCAGACGCTCTTGCAGCTTCTCACGGTCGTAGTCCGAGGAAGTCTCTTCGATCTGGGCACGGATCTGCTTGACGCGTGCTTCGATGTCGGCGTCAACGCCAGCACCGTCGATGATGGTGGTGTTTTCCTTGGACAGGATGACGCGCTTGGCGTTGCCCAGGTGCTCCAGGGTGGTGGTTTCCAGGGTCAGGCCGATTTCTTCGGAGATGACCTGGCCGCCGGTCAGGACGGCGATGTCCTGCAGCATGGCCTTGCGGCGGTCGCCAAAGCCTGGGGCCTTGACCGCAGCAACCTTGACGATGCCGCGCATGTTGTTGACCACCAGGGTAGCCAGGGCTTCGCCTTCGACGTCTTCGGCAACGATCAGCAGCGGACGGCCCGACTTGGCAACAGCTTCCAGAACCGGCAGCAGTTCGCGGATGTTCGAGATCTTCTTGTCGACCAGCAGCAGCAGCGGGCCTTCGAGCTCGGCAACCATGGTGTCAGGCTTGTTGATGAAGTACGGCGACAGGTAGCCACGGTCGAACTGCATGCCTTCTACGACGGACAGTTCGTTTTCCAGGCCCGAGCCTTCTTCAACGGTGATCACGCCTTCTTTACCGACTTTTTCCATGGCTTCGGCGATGATTTCACCGATGGAGCTGTCGGAGTTGGCGGAGATGGTGCCGACCTGAGCGATGGCCTTGGAGTCGGCGCATGGCTTGGACAGGTTCTTCAGCTCGGCGACGACGGCAGCGGTGGCCTTGTCGATACCGCGCTTGAGGTCCATCGGGTTCATGCCGGCAGCGACGGCCTTCAGGCCTTCGTTGACAATGGCCTGAGCCAGAACGGTAGCAGTGGTGGTGCCGTCACCGGCAGCGTCGTTGGCCTTGGAAGCAACTTCCTTGACCAGCTGGGCGCCCATGTTCTCGAAGGCGTCCTTCAGTTCGATTTCCTTGGCAACCGAAACACCGTCTTTGGTGATGGTTGGAGCGCCGAAGCTCTTGGCCAGGACAACGTTACGGCCTTTCGGGCCCAGGGTGGCTTTGACAGCGTCAGCCAGAACGTTGACACCAACGAGCATTTTCTTGCGGGCGGAATCGCCGAATTTTACGTCTTTAGCAGCCATGATCGTTTAATCCTTGGAATTCTTTAGCAGGGAAATCGGGGAAATCAGCCTTCGATGACGGCGAGGATTTCGTTCTCGGCCATCACCAGCAGGTCTTCGCCATCGACTTTCACGGTGTTGCTGCCCGAGTAAGGGCCGAAAACCACTTTGTCACCCACTTTCACGGCCAGCGCGCGAACTTCGCCGTTGTCCAGGACGCGACCGGTGCCAACGGCGACAACTTCGCCGCGGTTTGGTTTTTCAGCGGCCGAACCCGGCAGGACGATACCGCCAGCGGTTTTCGATTCTTCTTCGCTGCGACGGATGACGACGCGGTCATGCAGAGGACGAAGCTTCATTGTCGATCTCTCCCAAATTGTGGTTTTCATCGGCCGGTGTCGACACCGGCGGGTTGAGGCTATCCGGCGTTGCCGGAGGGGGCTCGCGGCCTGCGAACCCCGCGTGTCATGTCTGGTGTCGCCACCAGAAACCTTGCGGTGACACATACATGAGGCCGCTCGATTCGATTACAAGGCTTGCCATGGAATTTTTTTAATCGGCGTGTACACGCCGAAAAAAGCAGGGGCCGCATAGCGGCCCCTTTGGGTTCATTTGTCGATCACTGATCGCGGCGCTCGTATTCGCCCTCGATCACATTCGGACGGTGACCGCCATCGCGCGGCTGCCCGTTGAACGGATCATCCTGGAACGCCCGCTGGCGCGTGGCCTGGGCCTCGGCCCGTTGACGCAACTTGCGCGCAACCAGATGGCGGGTGAATGGGAGCAGGCACAGCAGGCCCAGCACGTCGCTAATGAAGCCCGGCAGCAGCAGCAAGCCACCACCCACGGCCAGCATCAGGCCCTGGAACATGTCCTCAGCGGGCAGTTCGCCGCGCTGCAGGCTTTCACGGGCGCGCAGCGCCGTCGCCAGCCCGGCCAGGCGCATGACCAGCAGACCGAGGGCGGAACCGGCGATGATCAGCAGCAGCGCCGGGAAGAAACCAATGGCGGCGCTGACTTTGACGAAGACGAACAACTCCAGCACCGGGAAAATCAGGAACAGCAGTAGAAAAGCACGCATCAAGGATTCCTCGACGGAAGAGAACCTTCCAATAAGACCTCAAATGGATGCAACTGCTCGCGATTTCAACCCTCGACCTTCGCCGGAGTGGGCCACTGGTCGGCGCGTGCCAGCAATACCAAGGCTTCGCGCACTTGTGTCGGCGTATTGCAAGTGTTCGGGAACGCCAGCCAGTGAATCGCCTGGCCGATGCGCAGGTGCATCCCCTCGCTGTCGATGCCGACCATCTCGGCCGGTGCACTGCGCGGCAGACCGGTGAGCTCGACGTAATGGGCGATGGCGTTGGCATGATCGCTGTTCATGTGCTCGATCATGCTGGCTTCTGCCGCCCCGGCGAAAGGATTGGCCAAGGTGACGTCGTCGAGCCAGTGGATTGCGCCGAAACCGCCGATGTAGCGATGCCGCACAGGTTCCAGCACCCAGAAATCGAAATCGTGGGCCTTGTGGTAGTTGCTGGCATCGGGGAAGTACCGGTAGTAGCGCGCAGCAGCCGCGTCGATGGCGGCTTCGTCGGTCAGCTTGCGCGCCTCGGCCATCACTGTCAGGCGGCCGACCGCCTGCACGTCTTCGGCGTCACGCTCGCCCACCAGCAGCGAGCACTTGGCATCCTTCTGCAGGTTATGGGTGTGCTGGGCGATACGGCTGATGAGGATCAGCGGGTGCCCTTGGGCGTCCAGGCAGTAGGGCACCACCGAACCGAAGGGGAAGCCAGGCATGGACTTGGAAAGGGTCGAGAGAACGCCACGGTACTCTTCGAGCAGCAGTTCCCGGGCGGGGCGGATGGCGTTGGTACTCACGGGGAACTCCTGGGGCAGCGGACTGGATGGGTGACAAGATAATCATTATCACCGCCGCCTGCCACAGGAGCGCTGTACAGCCCCGTGCGAGCGGTCTTACCAGGCCACACCGAAACCTGCGGTGTAGCGGGTCTTGTCCAGGTCGCTGTCGCTGGTGCCCTTGATCAGGTCCTTCTCGGCCTTGAGGTTGAGCGAGGCCCACTCGGTCACCTTGTAGCGCAGGCCCATCTCGGCATCCAGCGAGTAATCGGCGACCGAACCGAATGGCTTGCCGAGCTCACCGGTGGTGAAGAACTCGACCTTCTTGCCGATCAGGTAGCGGTTGTAGTCCCACTTCACCGCTGCCGAATAGAAGTTATCCTTGCCGCCATCGCGGTATTCGTAGTCGGTGCGGTTGATCAGCGAACCAAGCGAGAACGCGCCCAGCTCGTCGTCCCAGAACTGATAGCCCGGGCCAGTACCGACGGTACGCTGGCGTGCCAGATTCTCGATCTGGTCACGCTTGTATTCCAGGCGCCCCTGCCAGAACCATTTTTCGGTGAGGAAACGGTCCAGCGCGTACTCGGCGCTCCAGTTGTTGGTGGTGGTGACATCGTCCTTGGTTTCGCGGTTGTACTCGCCTTCGGCGTTGTGCCGCCAGCGGCCATGGCGCGCGGTGGTCTTGAAGCTGACGTCGTAGTCGTCGGTGTCGTTTTCGGCACGTTTGTAGTCCAGCGCCAGGTCGACATTACCTTTCCACAGGAAGTCCTCGACCAGCGGGCGCGGCTTCATGATCTGCTCGATACTGGCGAGCTCCACGGTCTTGGGCGCATCGCCGTTGGCCAAGGTCACCTTGCCGGCTTCGGCGGCCTTGAGCGACTTGGCCTTCTCGCCGGAGTAGGCGTCCTGCTTGACCAACAGTTCCTGGTCGCTTTCGAGGGTCTGAACCTGCTTCCAGTCCAGGGCGATACTGCCGCCATAGGGTGTTTCGAGCAGCAGCTTGCCGCCGTCGAAGACCTTGATCTTGCCGCTCAGGCGGTCACCGTTCTTCATCCAGACGGTGTCGGCCAGCACGGGCGCAGAGAGGGTGGCGGCGAAAAGGCACAGCAAAGCTCTAGAAGACATAGGCAGAATTTGCGTTCGGTTGGACGAAAAAAGTCGGGCATTATCCAGATACCCACGACCAGAGCAAGGACAGACCGGGCCTATGCCTACGAGTTCAATTCTCATTTCCGTCAACTTTTCATCTTGTTTCACCTTCAGATCAGGAATTGCCTGATGTCTGATCAATCGATTCCGCATCCGGACGAACCCGAAGCCCGACGAATGGCACTGTATTCGGTGCTCGGCCAAGTGCCGGCTGGCAAGGTGATCAGTTACGGCCAATTGGCGGAACTGGCCGGCCTTGGCCGCGCTGCACGCTGGGTCGGGCGCACCCTCGGGCAACTGCCGTCTGACACACGACTGCCTTGGCACCGGGTGCTCGGGGCCGGTGGCCGCCTGAGCCTCGCGTCGGGTACGCCGTCGGGCGACGAACAACGCGCCAGGCTGCGCGCAGAGGGCGTGAATGTGGCCAATAATCGAGTGGATATGTCGCGCCATGGCTGGCGCCCAATGGAGCACAGCGGTTAGAGTGCGCGCTTTGTTTTCGCAAACTTGAGGCAGATGTTGGCCCATGCCCCGTAAAACCTGGCGCGCTGCGCTCGCTGCCTATGCCAGCCCGTCGACCTTGGTGCTGTTGTTGCTCGGTTTCGCCGCCGGCCTGCCCTACATGCTGGTGTTTTCAACGCTTTCGGTGTGGCTGCGCGAAGCCGGTGTCGCCCGCGAGACCATCGGCTATGCCAGCCTGATCGGTCTGGCCTACGCGTTCAAATGGGTCTGGTCGCCGCTGCTCGACCAATGGCGCCTGCCGCTGCTCGGCGGCATGGGACGGCGTCGCTCGTGGCTGCTGCTGTCGCAGGTGCTGGTCGTCGTAGGGCTCATGGGCATGGGCCTGTGCGATCCGCAGAAACACCTGTCCTGGCTGATCGCCCTGGCGGTGCTGGTGGCCTTCGCCTCGGCCACCCAGGACATCGCCGTCGACGCCTACCGCCTGGAAATCGCCGATGACCAGCGCCAGGCTGCCCTCGCCGCCAGCTACATGGCTGGCTATCGGGTCGCGGCACTACTGGCCACCGCTGGCGCGCTGTTCTTCGCCGAATGGTTCGGCTCCACCGGTTTCAGCTACCTGCACAAAGCCTGGACCGGCACCTACGTGCTGTTCGGCATCCTCATGCTGCCGGCGCTGTTCACCACACTGGTGATGCGTGAGCCCCCCGTGCCGCTGCGCACGCAGCTGTCGGCGGCGCGCTACGGGTTGATGCATCAGCTGGTGTCGGTGTTCGTGCTGATCATCCTGCTGGTGTCGGTGCCCGCCAGCTTCACCCAGATGTTCAACACCGACTGGGCCAGCGTGGTGTTCGGCGACTCGACCATGCTCGACCTGCTGCTCGAAGACCGCGCCTTCCTGCGCCTGATCCTCTATGCACTGCTGACCTGGGCCTGCCTGTCTTCCATGGGCCGCCGCGGCCTGGCGCCGGTACTCACGCCGGTCAACGACTTCATCGTCCGCTACCGCTGGCAGGCCTTGCTGTTGCTGGGGCTTATCGCCACGTACCGGATGTCGGACACCGTGATGGGCGTCATGGCCAACGTGTTCTACATCGACATGGGCTTCACCAAGGACCAGATCGCCAGCGTCAGCAAGATCTTCGGCCTGATCATGACCCTGGTCGGTGCCGGTGTCGGCGGGCTGCTGATCGTGCGCTTCGGCATCCTGCCGATCCTGTTCATCGGCGGCGTGGCGTCGGCAGGTACCAACATCCTGTTCGTGATGCTGGCCGACATGGGGCCGAACCTGGAAATGCTGGTGGTGACCATCTCGCTGGACAACTTCAGCTCCGGCATGGCGACCTCGGCGTTCGTTGCCTACCTGTCTAGCCTGACCAACCTGAAGTTCTCGGCCACCCAGTACGCACTGCTGAGCTCGATCATGCTCTTGCTGCCGCGGCTGATCGGCGGCTATTCCGGGGTGATGGTGGAGAAGTTCGGCTATCACAACTTCTTCATGATCACCGCCCTGCTGGGCGTGCCCACGCTGATCCTGATCGCGCTGCACTGGCGCCAGGAAGTGGGACGCGGCAAGCAGGCGCAAGCAGAGAACTCGGTGACCGAGCAGCCCTGACAGTCACCTCATCCTTTTCGCGGGCAAGTCGGGGCGCCGAACCG